>CAIVPM010000196.1 GCA_903907815.1 uncultured Chitinophagaceae bacterium
AATAACAATGAAGTTATCTGGACTGGTGGCACCAATAAAACCGGGCATTTTAGAACACCTAGTTTGGCAATAGGAATGTACCATGTGCGTTTTGAGAAAAATAAATACATTACCAAAACAATTAGTTACGAAATTCAGGACGGAGCAGATATTGAAGTAAGTATAGAATTGCTGGCTTCTTTAGTAGGATAGTGATTCAGAAAGCATATAAATAGGTAAGGTCAATAATCAATTGATAAAAAATAATAAGAATCCTGAAGGTAACAACTTCAGGATTCTTTAGTTAGTATAAATTTGCAGCAAAGACTCTATCCTCCCATCTCTAACAAAGCATCTACCAGTAGCGTATTTTCTTTTTCTGTACCGATGGTAATTCTTAAGCAACTATCACAAAGCGTTACATTACTTCTATCGCGAACTACTATGCCTTTGGTTAATAAATACTCGTACACCTTACGAGCCTCTTTTATTTTAACCAACAGAAAATTAGCATCAGAGGGATACACTTTTTCTACAAAAGGAAGGGATGAAAAAACTTGGGACAGGGCCTCTCTCATAGCCACTATTTCCTTAATCATATCGTTCACCTGTCCTACTTCTTCCAAAGCTTTAATGGCCAGTTCCTGCGATGCCTGATTGATATTGTAAGGAGGCTTTACGTTATTTAAAATGGTAATAATATCGGCAGAAGCAAAAGCCATACCCAGTCTTAAAGCAGCCAGTCCCCAAGCTTTACTGAAAGTTTGCAGAACCACGAGGTTGGGATACTCCTCCAATAAACTTACAAAAGATTTCTGACGGGCAAAGTTGATATAGGCTTCATCTACCACCACCAATCCATTAAAATTATTCAACAGCATTTCTATATCATGATGATTAATAGAGTTGCCCGTAGGATTATTGGGAGAACATACCCAGATGATTTTTGTGTTGGCATCAATAAGATGCTCGAGATGAATTAAATCGAGTTGAAAATCATCCATTAAAGGCGCCTTTCTAATTTCAATATCATTGATGTTGGCACTTACCTCATACATGCCATAAGTGGGCGGACAAATAATAATATTGTCCTTGCCGGGATTGCAAAAACAACGATACAAAAGATCAATACATTCGTCGCTACCATTCCCTAGAAAAATGTTTTGTATATTAATACCTTTTACGTTTCTGATAGCCTCTTTCAACTTCCACTGATAAGGATCGGGATAGCGGTTAAACCATTTCATTAATGGAGAACCAAGGCTATTTTCGTTAGCATCCAGAAATACGGAGGCTTCTCCTTTGAATTCATCTCTTGCTGATGAATAAGGAGTAAGGTTCTTGATGTTATTTCGTGTAAGATTGTTTAGATTAAACATAGTGCAGGGAGATAGGAGTTAGGAGATAGGAGTCAGGAGGAATACAGGGAGTTAGGAGACAGGAGTTAGGAGTCAGGAGAAATACAGAATACAAGGAGTGAGGAGACAGTAAGGAGACAGGAGGAATACAGAATACAATGTTCTGTTTATTGGTAATTATTTTGTGTAATATCATATTAAATAGCATTGTTTAGTTGAATGGCTTTTGAATAAGCTGATAATAATTTTGACACTTCATTTATCAGTGAAATGTTTGATTCATTATAAAAGTACTTTAAATCTTTTGAAAGAATTAAATAGTATCTGCATTCTTCCAAAGAACTGTGTGCAATATTTAAGAAGTTTATTTTATTTTTATAGTCCTTCTTTTTATATCCTTCCGCAATATTGGCAGCAATTGAAACCGCTGCTCTGCGAAATTGAGAGGTAAGTCCAAATATTTCATATTTAGGAAAATTTTCAGTACTTAGATAAATGCTCAAAACAAACTGATGAGCCTTTTGCCATACCAGCAGTTCTTCGAATGATTTTGTCTTTTCCATAACTGAATTGTATTAAGTATTATTCTAACTCCAAACTCCTTGTTTTCTTTCTTGCCAAGTTAATTTGAATATTGTATTATTCAATCTCCTCACTCCTGTCTCCTGTCTCCTTGTATTCATACTTGCCTCTCGTTCTGTATTATTCTATCTCCTGTCTCCTATCTCCTGTCTCCCTAAGACTATTTTTTAAGATGATTAACACGGATAGTTATAGCATTTTTATGTGCATCAAGCCCCTCTGCTTCTGCCATTAATTCTACCGTGTTAGCGATATTAAGCAGTCCTTGTTTAGATAGTTTCTGGAAAGTAATTTTCTTTACAAAACTATCTACACTAATTCCACTATATGCTTTTGCAGATCCATTGGTTGGTAAGGTATGATTGGTACCACTGGCATAATCGCCAGCACTCTCCGGCGAATAATTACCCAGAAAAATAGAGCCTGCATTAATTATTTTATTGCCTACCGACATTGGATCGTTACAAGCAAGAATAAGATGCTCGGGTGCATACTCATTGATAATATCTATAGCATCTTTAATATCTTCAACAATAATGGCTTTACTATTTTGCAATGCCTTTGCTGCAATATCTTTTCTGGACAATGCTTCCAACTGTTTCTCCAGCTCGAGATTCACTTTATTTACAAACACTTCACTTGTGGAAACCAGCAATACCTGACTATCGGCACCATGTTCTGCCTGACTTAACAAATCGGCTGCTACAAAATATGCATGAGCAGAATCATCGGCCAATACGCATACTTCGCTTGGACCTGCAGGCATATCGATAGCTATACCATCTTCCTGCACCAGTTGTTTTGCACAAGTAACGTATCTATTACCCGGACCAAATATTTTATTTACTTTAGGAACAGTCCTTGTGCCATAAGCCATTGCAGCAATGGCCTGAACACCCCCTATCTTATATATATGCGTTACGCCAACGAGCTTAGCTGCATAAATAATAGCAGGATGTAATTTACCTTCCACATTTGGAGGAGAACACAGGACAATCTGTTTACAACCAGCAAGCTTTGCGGGTATACCCAACATAAGAACGGTAGAAAATAAAGGAGCAGATCCTCCAGGAATATAGATGCCAACTTTTTCGATCCCTACACTTTTTCTCCAGCATTGTACCCCTGGAATAGTCTCGATAATTTCTGGCAAAGTGATTTGACTGGAATGAAATTTCTCTATGTTTTCAGCAGCCTGAATAATTGCTTTTTTTAATGCAGAAGGCGTATCTGCTTCGGCATTCATTAATTCAACTTCATCAAACTCAAAGTCTTTCAATAGAACCTTATCATACTGTTGGGTAAGTTCTATAATTGCATGGTCGCCATTTTCTTTAACTTCATTCAATATTTCTCTTACTGTTTTTTGCAGTGAAACAGTATCGAATGCAGGTCTTTGCAATAAAGAAGGCCAGGCAAACTTTGGTGGGTTAATAATAATATTCATCTGTTTAGTTGATTGGTTATATTAAAGTATCATTTTTTCTATTGGAATTACTAAAATACCTTGAGCACCAGCATTTTTAAGTTGTTCAATAATGTCCCAGAATTCATTCTCATTCAATACACTATGCACACTACTCCAGCCTTCTGTAGCCAAAGGAACTACTGTAGGACTTTTCATACCCGGTAAAAGTGCAACTATTTCTGCAAGCTTTTCATTTGGCGCATTCAGCAAAATATACTTGTTATTCTTTGCTTTCCTTACCGACTGAATACGAAAAAGTAATTTATTCAGCAACAATTGATTCTCTGCAGATAAATGATTGTTTTTAATCAAAATGGCTTGAGAATTAAGAACTGTTTCTACTTCTTTCAAACCATTCATAAATAAGGTAGAACCACTGCTTACCAAGTCTACAATTGCATCTGCAAGGCCAATACCCGGAGCAATTTCTACACTGCCACTAATTTCATGAATTTCTGACTGAATATTATTCTCTTGTAGAAACTTATTGACTAACACGGGATAAGAGGTTGCAATCTTTTTACCTTGTAAATAGCTTAACCCAGCATACTCGTCACTTTTATTGATACCAATGCTAAGTCTGCATTTTCCAAAGCCCAGTTTTTCTACTACTGCTACTTTCTTATTTTTCTCATATAATACATTCTCCCCTACAAATCCAATATCAGCCACCCCATCTTCTACATATTGAGGAATATCATCATCTCTTAAAAAGAAAATCTCGAGGGGGAAGTTTTCGGCTTCAGTTCTAAGACGATCTTTTACATTTCTCAGTTCAATTCCACAATCTTTCAATAATTTAATAGAATCTTCAGACAGTCTACCGCTTTTCTGAATAGCTAATCTGAGTCTATTGCTTGTTAAATTATTATTATTTGTCATGTTTATTTTGTTGTTAGTTTGCTAATAATGTATAAAAAAAGGCTTACCTGAACGTAGGTAAGCCTTCTTTGAATATGTTTGTAACATAGCAGA
>CAIVPM010000197.1 GCA_903907815.1 uncultured Chitinophagaceae bacterium
GTAAACTATCAGGAGTATGTGGGTACAGCGGCACCAATTAGTTTTAATGGACTGGTAAGACACTACGATATGCGTAAGGGAGATAATGTTGCAGACATACAAGTGAACTTGGTAAATAAAACAGAACGCTCTATTCAAAGTCATGATATTGTGAAACAAATGAGGGCTGGTGTACAAGCAATTGCTAACCGATATCATGCGAATGCTAAACTGGTAGAGGTACCACCGGGTCCTCCGGTTTTATCTACCATTGTTGCAGAAATATATGGTCCGGATTACGATCAGCAGATTGCCATTGCAGAACAAGTTAAGAACCGATTGAAACAAACTGCTGATGTAGTAGATGTAGACTGGAGAGTAGAGCACGATCAGCCACAATATAATTTTGAAGTGGATAAGGAAAAGGCTATGCAATATGGCGTAGCACCTGCACAGGTGGTGGGTGTGATAAATGCTGCACTATCGGGTGCAATTATTGGTATGCTGCATACTCCTGAAACTTTTAGTCAGATAAACATTAAGCTTCAATTGAATGATCGGGACAAATCTTCTATCAACGATTTAAAGAATCTTACCGTTATCAATCAACAGGGAATGCCTGTATCGGTGGGTGATCTGGTACATGTTTCTCAACGTATAAAAGAGAAAAGTATTTACCGCAAAAATCAGAAGAGAGTAGTATATGTAACGGCTGATATGGCAGGTAAACTGGAGAGTCCTTTTTATGCGATTAGTAAAGTATCGGATAGCTTGAAGTCTATCAAGGTGCCTACTGGTTATGCATTAAAAGAAGAATATACTCATCAGCCCGAACTGGAAGATAATTATAGTCTGAAATGGGATGGAGAATGGCAGATTACTTACGAAGTATTCCGCGATTTAGGTATTGCATTCTTAGTGGTTATCATTATTATTTATATGCTGATAGTAGCATGGTTTCAAAACTTTACGGTGCCCATTATTATGCTGGCCGCTATACCATTATCGCTGATTGGAATATTAGCAGGACACTGGATGATGGGTGCCTATTTTACAGCAACCTCCATGATTGGTTTTATCGCATTGGGAGGGGTGATGGTTAGGAATTCTATACTATTAATTGACTTCATCAATATTCGGCTTGAAGAAGGTATTCCATTGAAACAAGCCATTATAGAAGCAGGGGCAGTTCGTACTACGCCAATAGTATTAACAGCAGGAGCAGTAGCATTGGGAGCAATAGTTATCCTCTTCGATCCTATTTTCCAGGGACTGGCAATATCCTTAATGGGCGGTACTATTACCTCTACTTTCCTTACGCTGCTGGTGGTGCCATTGTTGTACTATAAAATGATGAGAAAGAAATATAAGTAAGTGGTATGTAATAGGTTTTAAGTTGTAAGTAAGCAGCCTAACGTTTACTTACAACTCAGGAAATTATTAATTGATAATACTAACAATTTAAAACGGTTTATATGAAAATGGTTGTTGTTACCAGTATAAAAGAAGATATGCAAAACGTATCTAAAATATTAGAAGCTGCAGTGATAAAAGTCTTTAGCGTATCGGAGACTATCGGGCACAAGAATGAGCATGATGGATACTTATTGAATAACTGGTTTGCCAGAAGCGATTCTGATACGAATGCTTTATTCTTTTTCAGCTTTACCGATAACGATAAAGCGACAGCAGCTATGAAGCTTATAAGGGAATATAATGATGTAAATAAATCTGCATTTCCATTGAGAGGGTTTCTACTTCCTGTGGAGGACTGTAGTTATGAAAATTGCTAAAATATAAATATGAAAGAAAGAATAATAAGAGGTGTTGCCGGCACGTTTGTTCTGGCAAGTATTATACTTACACAATATGTAAGCATTAACTGGGTGTGGTTGGGTGTATTTGTAGGAGTGAATCTTTTGCAATCTTCCTTTACTAAATTTTGTCCTTTGGAAAAGATACTGGAGTTCTTTAAAGTTGGAGAATAGTGAATATTGAAAAAGTGATTAGTTAGATATTGAAATCGCTATACATGGTCATGCTTAACCCTGAGTTGTTAAGAAAAGTTGAGTGAATAAATCAACTAATGGATGTATTTTGTATTGCGTTAGTGCCAGCAGGGAATATCCTTTTGCTACCACCCCTATACTTGTTATGAAATTGATGGTGATGCAAGTGGTAGCAAAAGATAGGAAAGGCTGGAACGGCCGCTTGCGGAACGCCCAAAATAATTGA
>CAIVPM010000198.1 GCA_903907815.1 uncultured Chitinophagaceae bacterium
TGATATTGTCTAACTTTTAACCCTTGATTCGCATAAATTCTATAATTAAATTATTATACCTCTTCAAACCGGCAATGTGCTACACAATACCTCCATACTTCCACAACAAGCTTAATCTTAAAAAGCGAAGGCTTTAAATCAATAAACGAGGAAAATATAACTACCGTGAGGAGGATCTTAAAACAAGAGGAGGAACAGTTTGTATAGTAGGAAGACCTAAATTCATGATAGGTAGAGGTGTTTTCGTGTGAGGAAGAGGTTATTTCGATGGAGGAAGATGTGTTTTAACAATAGGTAGAGGTGTTTTCGTGTGAGGTAGAGGTTATTTCGAGTGAGGAGGATGTGTTTTAACAATAGGTAGAAGTGTTTTCGTGTGAGGAAGAGGTTATTTCATGTGAGGAGGATGTGTTTTTGCATTAGGTAAATCTGTAGGGTAAAGTAGGAGGGGCAATGCTAAATGGTAGCCAATACATTAAATACTCCATGTATTCCTCATTGCCAAATGCCTCCATGCCCCTTTTCTGCAGCTTACATAAACCTCCCAGTCACACTACCCTTAGCACCCTTCAAATCGGTAGGAGTACCTGCAAATACCAGTTCTCCACCTCCAATACCCGCCTCAGGGCCAAGATCTATTACCCAGTCGGCATTTCGTATCACATCGGTATTATGTTCTATCACAATCAGCGTATGCCCCTGATTAACCAATGCATTAAAGGAGTTTAACAGCTTCTGTATATCATGAAAATGAAGACCAGTAGTAGGCTCATCAAAGATGAATAAGATATGGGAGTTGCTTTTACTCTTACCCAGAAAGGAGGCTAATTTTACCCTTTGAGCCTCTCCACCCGATAGAGTATCACTACTTTGCCCCAGTTTAATATACCCCAATCCTACCTCTTGTAGGGGTAGGATAGCGTTGTAAACCGACTTTTCGTCCTTAAAGAAAGCAAGTGCTTCATCCACACTAAGCTCCAGAATGTCATGAATGCTCTTCTGCTGATAGGTTACTTCCAGCACATCGTCCTTAAAACGCTTGCCACCACAAACCTCACAGGTCAGGTGAACATCGGCCAGAAACTGCATCTCTACTACTTGTTCTCCTTCTCCTTTACAAGCATCACATCTACCTCCATCTACATTGAAACTGAAGTGCTTAGGTAAATAACCTCGTATTTTAGCTAAAGGTTGAGAAGAGTATAAATCACGTATGCCATCATACGCTTTTATATAGGTAACAGGGTTGCTACGGGACGACTTACCAATTGGGTTCTGGTCTATCATCTCCACTTGATCTATAATGGCAGTATCGCCACTGATAGACTTATGAAGCCCCGTTTTCTCAGCAGCTTCCCCCTTTAGCTTCATCATAGCAGGGTAGAGTATCTGTTTTACCAGGGTAGTCTTCCCACTACCACTCACTCCACTCACTACTGTCATGATATTCAGTGGGAACTCTACCGTAATGTTCTTCAGGTTGTTCTGTCTTGCACCCTCTACTATTATCCTCTTTGACCACTTTCTGGCAGCATGTTGGTCTATGCTGAGTTCTCCTTTAAGGTACTTTCCTGTTAAGCTGTTTTTATTGGAAATCAATGACTTATAATTTCCAGCTGCAATTACTTCTCCACCAAGATGAGAAGCCAGTGGTCCCATATCAATGATATGATCTGCCTCTCTCATCATCATTTCGTCGTGCTCTACCACCACTACTGTATTGCCTAAATCCCTTAATTCCTTTAGCACCCTGATGAGGTTTTCAGTATCGCGGTTATGTAAACCTATAGAGGGCTCATCGAGTATATAGAGCGAATTGGTAAGGTTACTACCAAGGCTTCGGGTAAGCTGTATACGCTGACTTTCCCCTCCACTGAGGGTATTTGCCAGTCTATTCAGGGTAAGATAGCCCAGACCAACCTGCAGCATTACTTTCAATCTTTGTTCTACTTCAGTCAGTATTCTTACGGTCACCTTCTGCTCGTATGCTGTTAAAGGAAGCTGCTGAATCCAGCTGTAAAGTTCATTAATTGGCATCATACTTAGTTCGCCAATATGCTTGCAGTTTATTTTAATGTATAATGCTTCTCTTCTTAATCTATATCCTTGACAATCAGGACAATTTGTTTTTCCTCTGTATCTGCTTTGCATTACTCTGTACTGCACTTTATACAGGTTTTGCTCCACCTCTTTAAAGAAGTCGTCGATACCATCTGTGTAGCGGTCCCCTTTCCAGAGAAGCTGGTATTGTTCGGGTGTAAGGTCTATAATAGCCTTATGTATAGGAAAGCAGTTTTTGGCAGATGCTACTATAAAGCGTTCTCTCCACAATCCCATCTTTTCGCCCTTCCATGGAGCAACTGCCCCATCAAATACACTTAAAAGCTTATTTGGGATCACTAAATCTTCATCTATCCCCAGCGTTTGACTGAAACCTTCGCAGGTAGGACAGGCGCCAAAAGGGTTATTAAAAGAGAATAAATTAGGTACGGGCTCCTCGAAAGTTATGCCATCCAGTTCAAACTTGTTACTAAAGAGGTGTTCTTTCCCCTCTACATTGAGGTGGATTATTCCATCCCCTTCAAAAAAGGCGGTGCTGATAGAATCGGATAATCGGTGAATATCCTCTTCTTCCATCTCTTTTGTAATGATTCTATCAATTAATACTAAAGAACTATTATTATTAGTATCTTCTTTATTATCAGTTGATATAAGTTTTTTAAATTCTTTATCATTCAGCTCCAGAAGTTCTTCGATTCTCTTTAGTGTAACTACTCCAATTTTATCCGTTAGGGCAATTCTGCTAAATCCTTTCTGCATTAGAATGTTCAACTCCTCTTTAAGATTACGGTGTTCATGGTGCTTGATGGTAACGAGTATCATTACTTTCTGTCCATCAGGAAGCTTTTGTATAAACTTGATCACATCGTCTACATCGTGCTTAATTACTTCATTGCCTGAGATGGGAGAGATGGTTTTGCCTATTTTGGCAAAAAGCAAGCGCATGTACTCATAAATCTCCGTCATGCTACCTACTGTGCTTCTTGGAGTTCGGGTAATTACTTTCTGTTCAATTGCAATTGCCGGGCATAACCCTTTGATAAAGTCAACATCGGGTTTTACCATTCGGGCCATAAACTGACGGGCATAAGCACTTAAGCTTTCGGCATATCTACGTTGACCTTCAGCGAATAAGGTATCGATGGTTAGGGATGACTTGCCGCTACCGCTTACACCAGTAACAACAATGAGTTTATTTCTGGGGAAATCGACGGTTACATTTTTTAAATTATGTGTGCGTGCCCCTTGAATATGAATGTTTTGCTGAAGATTAAGAGCAGCAGCATTTTTAGTATCTAAAATTTCTTGTTTCAACATTTCAACAAATAAAACAATTTACACTCAATAAATTAAAAAAATATGATAGTTCTTGTGAATATAGTTGAGTTGTTTGAAAACTTTTTAACATTAAGTACTTAAGTTTCTACATAAAGCAATAGCACTATATTTTCGGGGAGTAATTGAAACAACATTTATACGATATTGTTTCAATTCTTCATCCAACTTCCTATCCTTTTTTTAGCTAATTTGAAAAAAACACACAAGCTATGAGAGCAGTATTGAATGCTAATGAAAATGACAATGAATTAATAAAACTCTTTCAGAGTGGGAATGACTCTGCTTTGGAGGTTTTATTAAACAAGTACAAGGATAGGATCTTTTCCAGCCTTTACTACCTATCAAAAGATAGGGAGTTGGCGGAAGATTTGTTCCAGGAAGTATTTATCAAAATTATTGATACTATACGAAGTAATCGGTACAATGAAGAAGGTAAGTTTTTACCTTGGGCATTACGTATAGCCCATAATCTTTACATTGATTATTTTAGAAAGTATAGTAAACATAGGATTATTAATTGTGGGGATAATACACAGTTTGAGAATGTAACTCCACTTACTCCAGGATCGGATAGTAAACTTATCAAGATGCAGACTTATGAAAGGCTGAATAAGATGCTTGATAAATTACCTGAAGAGCAAAGAGAAGTGGTAGTGTTGAGACACTTTGGGGAACTTAGCTTTAAAGAAATTGCTGAGCTTACTAAAACCAGTCTGAATACTTGTCTGGGAAGAATGCGTTATGCATTAATCAATCTTAGAAAGGAGATGGTAGAACATAATATTACTTTATAAGAACTTATAAATATAGCATTCACTAAAAAGGCTTCGTTGTAAAACGGAGCTTTTTTAGTTTGAGAAGTCTTAATTAACGGATTATCGAATTTGCGAATTATCGAATTTGAATACAAATACAGTTTTGTAATTTAAGTTTACTATACGTTGAATGGATGATAATGTTTTGAGATGAATATTAAACCCAGAATTTGCAATAGAGATTCTATTACAAACTCCAAATTCTTCAAACACAAGCGCTTGCTTGATTTTTTACTGTTATCATAATTTACTATGCTTTCCAGTAAAAAATCTACTCAACCACTTGTCTTTATTGCATTTGTAGCTCTCATAACGATTCCTACTGCAAAATTTGGATTAAAAAATAAGATTGTAATATTGTAACCAATAAATTTATCAAATGAATGAACATAAAAAAGATCCTTTACATGGCATAACACTGGAACAAATAGTAGTATACATGGTAGAGCATTATGGTTGGGAGTATCTTGCAGAACAAGTGAATATAAATTGTTTTAAATCGAATCCCAGTGTGAAATCGAGTCTTACTTTTTTACGTAAGACACCCTGGGCGAGAACTAAACTGGAAAGTCTTTATTTATATATTAAGAGAAAGGAACTGAAAGAGATAAAAGGGATAATAAAAGGGGAGTAATACAAATTTGAGAATTAGTTAACTGATGTTACGCAGCGTATTAAATCAGGGGCTGGTGTTTCCGAGTGATATAACTTTGGTTGAATACATTTGAACCACAGAGACACTGACGACACGGAGGAACACAGAGAATATTATAATACAAATACAGGTACGCGGAGGGGGCAGAGAATTGAATACATTATTTTGAATGTTGAATTTTAAATGTTGAATACAAATACAGAGGACGCAGAGTACAGCTAAAGCTGTAAAATACATCGCTCAGTAAATTCAAGCAGATATAGTTATATAGTAGAATTCAATACATTATTTTAAATGTTGAATTTTTAATGTTGATTGGAATACATATACAGAGGACGCAGAGAACAGCGGCTGTTTAATACATCACTCATTGAATAAAAACTGTTTCAGTTATATAGTAGATGTAGATTGTTGATACACTTGCGTAAGGTCAGTTAGTTAATTTGACAATTCAACAATTCAACAATATGACCATTAAGCTATTATGCCTTTCCTTCGAATAGCTTCACTTCGGCTATTGCGCTTATATGATATTTTAAACCCGTATTTACATCTATGCATTCGTAGCGTTTGCGTCGGAGGTTTCCTCGCTTAAATACTCTGCCATCTTTAGTTACAAATAATTGCCCTTCCTGTAATTGTTCTACATGTATTACATCGGGACGGGTATTTGCATTGTACCTTCTTAGTATTTTAATTAGTTCTGATTCACCAGCAGTAGTAGCTGCGGGGTTTCTGATAGTTTTTTGTAATGCTTTTTCTATGTCTTCAGGAAAGCATTTCAACTCAACAAATGCATGTAGGATTTTACCGTAAATAATTTTCCATTCAATACCATGTGCTGCTACTTTATTCTTATACTGTTCGTAGGTAAGCAGGTGAGCCAGCTCGTGCAGGAGGGTTAATAGAAATTCATATTTATTTAAATTACCATTTACAGTAATAATATGATTCCCATACATACCCTTGTGCCGGTAATCGCCAAGTACAGTAGCCCTTTGACGGGTTATTTTCAAGTGTACTTTATATTGATTCAGAAAGCTAAGAACCGGATGGAAAGTATTGTCGGGAAGATACTCTGCCAGCTTCTGCATTGGATGCTCACTTATTGCCATTCTTATCGTTCATCTTTAAAGCGGTTCTTACTTCCAATGCGGTATAAATAATGTACATAAACATTACAATGAATAAGGTGTAAGTAACATTAGCTGATTTTTTAAGAAACAAGTAAATAAATGCTGCAGAAGCTAAAACCAGTAACTTTAAAAGTGTTGCTCCCATAACACTGGTAACCATTGCATTGGCATTCTTTTGATTGATTGCTTTTTCGTGCATTACCAAACTCAGTACACTTAGTACGAATAAGAGGCAATTGCATACAAAGATGGCCATCAGATCGATTAAAGTTGTAGTGAAATAGGAGTGGCTATATAAAATGAATGCATCTATTACTATAAATAAAATGAATAAAGGAAGTATTGCTTTGGAGAGATTTTTAGTCTGCATATATTATTTTTTCGAAGAAGTGTCTTTAATTATTTTGGTCAAAATTACTACCAATATTATTAATGGCAATATCCATGTTAATAAAGGGATGGATAAGTTTATTTTTTTGTCGAGCCACATGCCGAGGTATAATGTAACAGCAAGACTAATGCAAAGCTGTGTAGCGAAGCCTGCATATTGTAGTAATAAATTTTTATTATCGTTTTTGTCTGTCATTGTAAAGGGCAAAATTAAAGAATACAAAAACTAAAGACTAAAAAAAGAAAAACTATAATAATACAAGGCAAGGAGGCAAAAGGCAAAGAGGCAAGGAGGAATACAAATTCAAGGCAATAAATTGGTAAGGGGTTAGTTTTAACGATAAGGTATTTTGGGTCGATTGGTTAGCGATGGGTATCGATTGGTTAGCGATGGGTATCGATTGATAAACGAAAACGTTTTAGTAATTATCGATGACTATCGAATTGTTAGAAATTGGAATTGATTGATTAACGATGGCTATCGATAGGTAAGCGATGGTGTTTTACTAATCATCGATGACTATCGTTTTGATAGAAATGGGTATCGATTGATTAACAATGGGTATCGATTGGTTAGCGAAGGCTTTTTACTTATTGACTTTTACGATCGTTGGATAAACTATGGTAGTGGGAAGGTTAATAATTGCTGTATTGGTAACCTTGATCTGTATTGGATTGAATTGTATACCGGATTGCTATACTGCGCTTGCGAAGCCAGGAAGTGTATTTGCGTTAGTTGCTGCAGGGAATATCCTTTACTACCACCCCTAAACCTATTAGAAATTTGATGTTGGTACAGTGGTAGTAAAGATAGGAAGGGCAGCAACGGCCGCTTGCGGAACGCCCAAGTTAATTAGCTAATTAGCTGATGTGATAATGTGCTAATGAATACAAGTTCAATTAAAAATTAAGAATTAATAATTAAAAATTGAATACACTTTAGTTTGATAATTAATACA
>CAIVPM010000199.1 GCA_903907815.1 uncultured Chitinophagaceae bacterium
CCCTTCGAGGTTTGTTTACTCCCGGTACTTCCTCTTTCTTATATAGCAATATATATTAAAAACAACGGAAAAGGTCGGTAGCAAACAGGGATTGAATTCTGTATTTCATCATCAGAATGTCCCATAACACCTCAGCGGGGCGCAAACCGCAACATAGATGAAAGGAATTATTGGTAAGAAAATTGGTATGACCAGCATATTTGCGCCAGATGGCAAGCAGATAGCTTGTACAATCATCGAAGCTGGACCTTGTGTAGTAACACAGGTAAAAACAGAAGAAGTAGACGGCTACACCGCACTTCAATTAGCATTTGGCGATAAGACTGAAAAACATTCTACAAAGTCTGAAATTAATCACTACGCCAAAGCACAAACCGCTCCAAAACGTTTTGTAAAAGAATTTCGTAATTACTCATTAACTAAAGCATTAGGCGAAACAATATCTGTGGATATTTTTTCTGAAGGTGATACCGTTGAAGTTATCGGTACTACTAAAGGAAAGGGTTTTCAGGGTGTTGTTAAACGTCATGGATTCTCTGGGGTTGGTCAACAATCTCACGGACAACATGATCGTTCAAGAGCTCCAGGTTCTATCGGTAACTCTTCCGATGCTTCTCGTGTATTTAAAGGTATGCGTATGGCAGGAAGAATGGGTAACGACAGAGTTATGCTTAAAGGTCTTAAAGTTTTAAAGGTATTTCCTGATAAAAATTATATATTGGTTAGCGGATCAGTTCCTGGTCACAACAACTCTATCGTTTTAATCCAGAAATAATCACCAGTTAATTAATTAGCAATGCAAGTAGATGTATTAAATATAAAAGGTCAAAAGACAGGCAGAACAGTTGATTTGCCGGATGAAGTTTTCGCTGTAGAACCTAACGATCACGTAATTTATTTAGCTGTTAAGCAATATTTAGGTGCTCAACGTCAGGGAACACACAAAGTAAAAACACGTGCTGAAGTACAAGGTGCCAGCCGTAAATTACACAAACAAAAAGGTACAGGTGGAGCTCGTAAGGGTAATATCCGTAACCCATTATACAAAGGTGGTGGTACAATATTTGGACCAAAACCTCACGGTTATGATTTCAAAATCAACCGTAAAGTAAAAGATCTTGCTAAAATGTCTGCTCTTAGCTACAAAGCAAAAGAATCAGCTATAGTTGTTATAGAAGATGTAGTAATGAATGCTCCTAAAACCAGTGAAATGGTTAGTATCATGAAAGATCTTAATGTATCAGATAAAAAGACAATCTTCGTTTTACCTGATTACAACGAAAATCTTTACTTAAGTACCAGAAATATACCGAACGTAACAAGTGCATTATTAGCAGATGTAAATACTTACGAAATAGTTAACGCTGATGTATTAGTTTTTTCTGAAAATGCTGCTAAGTTGTTTTCTGAAAGCGAAGTAGAAGCATAATTATCAAATTGACAAATTAACAGAAATGAAATCGAGCGAAGTATTAATAAAACCTATCTTAACAGAAAAAGCTAACAAGCAACAAGAGAAGTTAAGAAAGTATTCTTTCAAGGTTAGTCGTAAAGCTAACAAACTTGAAATTAAAAAAGCAGTGGAAGAATTTTACGGAGTAAATGTACTGGATGTAAATACCGCTGTAGTTCCTGCAAAAAATAAAGCAAAATTTACAAAAGCAGGTTTTATTCAAGGATTGAAAGGTGGTTACAAAAAAGCAATGGTAACAATTGCTGCAGGAGAAGAAATAGATTTATATACAGCACTATAATTTATTAGATAATAGCAGGTGGGGCTGATAATTCCATCATAAATAAATAAACATGGCATTAAAGAAATACAAACCAATGACAGCAGGCACCCGATGGAAAATCGGTAATGCTTACGCTGAAATTACAACTGACAAACCAGAAAAGAGTTTGTTGGAACCAGTAAAGAAAACTGGTGGTAGAAATGCTCAAGGTCGTCGTGCAATGAGATACATTGGCGGTGGACACAAGAAGCACTATCGTATTATAGATTTCAAAAGAGACAAGAAAGATATCGAAGCTACTGTAGTTTCTATCGAGTACGATCCAAACAGAACTCCATTCATCGCATTGTTACAATATGCTGATGGTGAGAAAAGATATATCCTTGCACCACAAGGTCTTCAGGTTGGAACTAAAGTTATCTCTGGTGATAGCGTTGCTCCTGAAATTGGAAATGCATTGATGATGAAACACATACCATTGGGTACTGTTGTTCACAACATTGAATTGCAACCAAGCCATGGTGGTAAAATGGTAAGAAGTGCCGGTGCTTCTGCTCAGTTATCAAATAAGGAAGAAAAATACGCAGTATTAAAAATGCCTTCTGGTGAGTTGAGAAAAGTATTAATCAATTGTTACGCTACTGCAGGTGTCGTATCTAACAGTGATCATAACCTGGAAACTAAGGGTAAAGCCGGTGCTAACAGATGGTTAGGTATCCGCCCTCGTACAAGAGGTGTTGCAATGAACCCTGTAGATCACCCAATGGGTGGTGGTGAAGGTCGTGCATCTGGTGGACATCCAAGAAGCAGAACTGGTAAGTATGCTAAGGGAGAAAAAACCAGAACAAAGGGTAAAGGCAGCGACAAGTTGATTATTCAAAGAAGAGACGGTAAAAAATTAACTAAATAATTTCAAATTAACTCATAAGTATGGATCGTTCAATTAAAAAAGGTCCTTACGTTGATGC
>CAIVPM010000200.1 GCA_903907815.1 uncultured Chitinophagaceae bacterium
ATTGTCTTTTGCTTGTCGGCATCCATCTGTACCTCGCCGGCTACCATTGGTACTTAAACCACTACACTAAAATGCTGTCATATTTCAATAAGTTCCTTGCACGCTTTCATCTTTCACTCGCCGTATATCGTCTTTTACCTGCCAGCTATCGTCAGCACGTCGCACGCTATCATTTGTTGCAAATCCGCTATAATAAAAGGCATCTTACTACCTAAAAGTCTGTCGCAAACTGTTTAAAGCCCCTAAAAACGCCAAATCCCCCCTCTTTTCCTCCTTTCTCTGCGACAAAAATGTATTTGTATTAATCCGCCAATCCGCCAATCCGCCAATTCGTTAATCCGTTAATATGTATTCCTCATTCCCTCCTTTCTCCACAGCAAAAATGTATTTGTATTAATTCACTAATCCACTAATTCGTTAATTCGCTAATCCGCTAATTCGCTAATTCGCTAATTCGCTAATCTGTATTCCTCTTTGCCTATTGCCTCTTTGCCTATTGCCTTATATTTGTATTCCTTTGTGCCTCTGTGCCTCGTTGCCTTTGTGCCTTCTAATCAATTCGCTAATCTGTATTTCTCCTATATTCTAACTCCTAACTCCTATCTCCCCCCAAAAAAAATATTTCCCCTTGCTATTTCACAAACAACTACATTGCACTCAGATTACTAAGATCAAAGGTTCAATCTAACTACGATTAAGTCTGTTTGACAATTGTTTAAAAATCGTTCTACCTTCTTTCTTTCCTTTTATTAGTCTTTAAAAAGCTTGCTTTTTCTCTTGTACAATTGGTGCAATTGTTTTCATGCAATAATTTTTATAATGTTGTTCTGTTCGGTAAAAGATTTATCACAAACTTAGATAGACTGCCCTAAGAAGCAGCTATCGAAGAAACAAACACATTTAAGATGACAAAAAGACAGTCAGGTCGTTTAGACATGTATGCGTTAATCATTTTGTTCTTTGCTAAGTTCGATACAACGTTAAAAACGTTTGCTCCCATCATGGAACAAGCATTAGCATTAAAGGCAAAGGAATTAGAGATTAGGATATTGTTCGATAAGCAAGGCTACAAGGCAAAAGGTAAAACGCTTACCAAAGAAGCACTTCGCATATCAACAGTAGAATTAGTATTAGCATTGGCACAGTTAGCTTGTGGTTGGGCTATCGCTACCAAAAACAAAACACTTCAAACTATCTTCGATGTAGAAGAAACAGACTTTAGTGTTAAGCAGGATGAGTTTGTAATAATGGTCGACAATATTTTGGAGGCATTAACCGATAATCTAACCGAATTATTACCCTACGATATTACTGCCATTAATATCACAGCAGCCAAAAACATGGAGTTGGATTATATAGTTGCTAAAGAACAACCTAAACAACTATCAACTGCTAAAAAAACAATTACCACCAATATTGTTAAGGAGTTTAAAGAAGCAGATGCTATGCTTTTAATTTGCGATAAACTAATGCCCGGTAGGTATAAGAAAACCCATGCAGAAATGGTAACAGAATATTTGTATAATCGTAAAATTTATGTACCAGGTGTTAGGCATACTAATCTTAAAGTACACACCTATTTAGACGAGGCTCATACTGTAGTGGCTCCGTTTATGCATTTTGAAATTGTAGGTATTAACCGTTCCGAAACCACCGACCTGCATGGCGATGGAGAAATAATGCAGTTTAAAGCAGGCAACTATGTTTTAAGACTTAAAGGAACAGGCGTAGTAGATCAGGATGTAAATTTTTCTATTAAAAACGGAAAGATAGTAGAACTGGAAATTGTTATGGTACCAAACATTATTACAGGCAATATTAAAACCTTCACTGGCCTGCCAGCCAACGAGTATAATGTAAATATTGTAAACACAATGATTGGTGTAATGACGGATGCTTATGGCAATTACGAACTATTGCAAGTACCCGAAGGGCATGGCTTTATAGAAGTAAGCAACTCTGGTGGCGATACTATGAGGTTGCCGTACTTTTATGTACAAGGTCAACCCCTTATCATAGATTTCGACTTCAAAAATGCATAAGGTATAATTTTATTTAAATGAAAGGCTGTCAGTAAAATGACAGCCTTTTTTATGGATTTAATCTTCCAGTATTGATATCAGTAACTGAAGTTCCTTGTTGGATATAGTTGCCTGTTCGGATTTGTCGTAAATATCCATTAAATAGACGGTTTGCTTTATAATTCGAACATAAGTTATCATTCGGGCTCCACCACTTTTTCCTCTGCCCTTTGAAGTAATAGCAATTCTCAATTTGTAACAGTCCTTACCTATAAGCGTTCCTAATGTTGGGTTTATAATTAGTTCATCTATAACCAAGGCTAAATCAGCAGCCAATGAAGTATGTTTTTTTGCTAATCTTTTAAGTTTTCTTTCAAAAATATCGGTTGCGATAACATCAAAGTTCATTCAATAAATCTTTAGCTGATTTAAGTTTTTTCTTTCCCTTTTCGTGTTGTTTTACATCATTGAAAGCTTCGGCTAAATCTGCAATAAACTGGCTTTTACGTTCTTCTTTCACTTCCTTTATAACGCTGATGTAATCAAGGCTTTTAACCATCTCCATAAAGAATGGGATACGGCTATTTTCTTTAATTTCAAGTATTACTTTCATTGTTTTAAATATTAGCTATCAGAATATTTGCTCAAATGTAACTACTTAAAACAAAACAGCATAAAAGTTTAAGAATCAGCATTTGTAATCTTTAGGCTTTGATTTCATAAATGTATAAGGAATAGCAAAATAATTAAAATAGGGACTCCTTACAAACAAACCTTAATTATACCTTCCTGTATTGTTCGCCATATTGTTTAAGTAATACGAAGATTACATTACTTTATAGGTAATAAATATATTACCTTTGTTTAAATGAAGTCCAGAGAATTAGTGAGGTTGTTTTAAAAAGTCGAAGGCATAAAATAAGGTATTATGAAAATTGAAATGATGGTAGAAAGAACTAATACAGGCTACTCTGCTTATGCAACTAAATATCCAGTATATACAGTAGGGGGATCTTTAGAAGAGCTTAAAGCAAATATGTTGGATGCCTTAAACCTATACTTTGAAGAGAGGGGTAAACCTGTAACAGAAAATGATTTAAAAATCACCCTCAATTTACAACAGTTTTTTCAGTTTTATAAAGTAATTAATGCTAAAGCACTGTCTGAGAGAATTGGTATTAATCAGAGTCTTTTAGCTCAATATATTAATGGGCAAAAAAAACCTTCCCCTACACAAACGCAGCGTATTCTTAAAGGGGTACAACAAGTAGGTAAAGAGCTGGCATCTATTCAATTTATTATATAGTAGAGTTTATAAAAACTTTATATTCAAAACTAAAAAGGGATTCCAATTGGAATCCCTTTCTTATATATGAAATCAGTTATATGCTATTCAAATACATACACTTTATAACCCCAAGGTTTTAGGCTTGCATTGCATTTTTTATCGAAAGTCTTTGATACGCCTGTAAACAATTCAGTTGCTTTTCCTTCTATTCTTTTATCAATCAATTCTGCAGTACCTTCTTCTGCATTCAGATTAAGAATTACCAATATCTTTTTATCAGCACTTATTTTTAAGTAAGCAAATATTCTGCTGTCATCATTCGATTTTAGTTTCTCGTACTTAGCATAAACACCAAGCGCAGCATTCTTTTCTCTTAAAGAAAGTAAGGTTTTGTAGAAATTATTTCTTGCATAATCTTTAAAGTCGATAGTGTCTTTATCAAAGAAACGAATAGCACGAAGGAAAGGTTCTTCCTGTCCGCTGTATATCAATGGAATAGAACGATCCATAGTTTGTGTAAACACGGCAAATGGAGCATGAGAGTCGCCAGGAGTTGTACCAAAATCTGCCTGATTCCAGCTGTTCTCATCGTGGTTGGAAGTGAAGTACATTCTAAGATCTTTTCTATCAAACTCAGTTTGATTTTTAGCGATAATAGTATCTAAAGAATTAGCAGGTTTTTTGCCAGCAGCAATATCCTTCATTACATTAAATACACTCCAGGTATAAGTTGCATTGAAACCTGCTTTGTGTAGCCATGGTTTTTCTCCTTCTGCTAAGAAAAATACTGGTTTCATTCTTCTTATTTCTCCAATAGCTTTTTGCCAGAAAGCAGCAGGAACTTCTTCTGCTACATCGCAACGGTAACCATCAATATCAGACTCTCTTACCCAGAATTTCATAGCAGAAATCATACTATCTACCAACTTTGGATTGCTGTAATTTAGTTTACGTGCATCGGTCCAGTCGAAAGGAGATAAGAATTTTCCTGTACTATCTTTTACATAAAAATCGGGGTGACTGTTCATCCAGATATTGTCGGGAGAGGTATGGTTTGCTACCCAGTCGATAATTACTTTAAAGCCCATATCATGGCATTTCTTTACCAGTTTCTTCCAATCGTCCATGGTACCAAATTCTGGATTTACTTTTTTATAGTCGCTAATAGCATAATAACTACCAAGACTACCTTTCCTGTCCTGCTCCCCAATTGGGCAGATAGGCATAAACCAAAGTGTGTGAACACCCATTTTCTTTAGTCGGGACAAGTTTTTCTCGAAGGCTTTAAAAGTACCTTCAGGGGTATATTGACGGGTATTTACTTCGTATATATTTCCTTGTTGTATCCATTCCGGAGCGGTAGGACTGAAGCCTTGCTGTGCATTTACCGTAGTAAATAGTGCGATAAAACAAGCAACTATCACTAAAAATCTTTTCATATTCATATTAATCGTTTTTATTAATGTGTAAAAATAACATAATAATTAATGGTTAAACTAAAACAATTGTGAATGTAGCTTTATATTTATATAATGGAATTTATACCTTTTTTACAAGAGATGTTAGGAATTACAGATGATTTCGGCATAGTCAATATTGAGAAAATTGAATC
>CAIVPM010000201.1 GCA_903907815.1 uncultured Chitinophagaceae bacterium
CTTGTCTTTATTGCATTGGTAACTTTCATAACGATTCCTACTGCAAAATCTCGGTTGAAAAGCTTTCAGTTAACAATACTCAAAAAAAGGAAAAGGGAAAAAAATAAATCAACACTTAAGTGATGTCTTATTCTTGTATTGGGAATACTTTTAAAAGGTAATTTCTCCTTTAAATACAAAAGTGGCAGGTCCACAAAGCCAGATATTATCAAATGACCCATCTGCTAAAGCATTAAACTTCACTTTTAGGTTACCACCAGGTGTTTCAATGGCTATTTCGTTGAATCCATCTTTTGTTTTTCCTAATGCCAATGCTGCAGCAGTAACACCGGTTCCACAACTTAGGGTTTCATCCTCCACGCCTCTTTCGTAAGTTCTAACATATAACCCTTTATCGTTAATAGAAACAAAATTCACATTAATACCGTCTGCAATAAAATCAGCGCTATTTCTTATTGACCTGCCCTCAGTAAACACATCAACAGTCTTAATATCTGCTACCTTTTTTATGTAATGGGGAGAACCAGTATTTAGTACAAAATCATTTAAGTATGAATTAATACCAGCTACATCTTTCATTTTAAGTTCAACCCAACCATTCTGAGCAAAAACTGATTCATGATCACCATCTATTGCCAGAAATAAAAAGGCTTCTTTTTCTATGCCACAATCTTTTGCAAACCGGCTCAAACACCTGCCTCCATTACCACACATGGTACTTTCATTACCATCAGCATTGTAATATTTCATAGCAAAGTCGTAACCATCCAGCTTATTCAGCAACATCAAACCATCTGCTCCTATTCCAAATTTTCTATCACACAGTAAAGCAACTTGTTCTTGTTTTAAATCTATAGTTCCATTTCTATTATCAATAATAACAAAATCGTTTCCTGTTCCCTGATATTTATAAAAAGTAATTGTATTGCTCATATAAGTAAATGAATGCGAAAATGGGATATTAATTTCATTCTAGGAAGGATATTTATTTAAATAAATAATTAAACAATTCGGCAAGGAATATTAGCATCCTCATCAAAAATATAAACAGCACAAAGGCGGTGATACCCATCTGCAATAATTACTTTCCCTAATGCACCATCTCTTACCAAAAGAATAGGAGAAAGCGGTATCCCTTTCTTAATTTTCTTTTTATCTTTATCTACGTGAGAGTTACTCACTCCCAATAAAGAAAGACCAGATGCTCTAAAAATATCCTTTGCTTTAAATTCCTTTTTAGGGGCCACTTTAAGTCTTTTTACTAAATCCGATGAAATACTTTCATCGTACAATAATTTTAAATACGACTCTGCAGCTGGAAAGTTATGCGCTTCGGGCTTAGGTAACCAGGTAATAGATTCTTTACTTTTCATGCTATTAATTTAAAAGATTTAAAACAATAATATAAAAACGAATTTAATGATAATTTGGGATAGTAAAACTAAACAGTATAATCACCTTTCATTTTTCACATTTAATTACTTTAATTTGCAACACTTTATCAGATACACAAGATAGCTATGGCCAAACAGAAAAAGATAAATAATAATATAGTAGAAAAAAAAGTTAACCTTCCTAAAGAACAGCCATTTAATAACTTTCTGGAAAAGTTTGGGAATCAAATTATCTGGCATTGGGTAGTATTAGTTCTCCTCCCCTTCTTTGTATATATTAAAACTACAGGTTTTCAGTTTATTGATTTTGATGATGTATCCATTATTAAAAATAATTTTCCAATCATTACCAGTATAAAAAATATTGGCCTGGTTTTTAGTACCGATGCATTTCTATCCCGACACGGTGATTTTTTTAGACCAATGCAAACAGTCATCTTTTTTATAGATGCTTTTATTGGTGGTGAACGTCCATGGATTTACCATTTATCCGGATTATTAATTCATATACTAACGGTAGTTTCTTTTTATGTGTTACTAAAGAAACTGGGCATAAAGAATCTTACCGCTTTATTTATTGCGCTTATATTTTCGGTGCATCCTTTACTAAGTTCAGCTGTTTCCTGGGTGCCTGCAACAGGAGATTTATTAATTGGACTTTTCAGCATTTTATTATTCAATAGTTTTATCAACTACATAAAATCTTCCGGCAAAATATGGTTGATACTAAATATCATCCTTTTTATTCTGGCTATTTTCAGTAAAGAAACGGCCATCCTTTTGCCAGTATTATTACTATTCTATTACTGGTTTCTTTCGAATGAAGAATTCAATTTTAAAAAAGTACTGTCATTAATTATTTTTTGGGGATTCACAT
Source organism: uncultured Chitinophagaceae bacterium (assembly GCA_903907815.1). Taxonomy (GTDB): domain Bacteria; phylum Bacteroidota; class Bacteroidia; order Chitinophagales; family Chitinophagaceae; genus CANFLJ01. Next base: position 2,272 of record CAIVPM010000201.1, read on the forward strand.
TTGTAGGTTATTATATCATGAGGAGTAAAGTGGTTACAAGTACACCACCCGATTTCATATTAGGCTTAAGTCCATTCTTTTCAAATTTACCTGCAATTCCAATAGCAATAGGTAAGTTTATAATTCCTACCAACTTGTCTACGCTCCCATTATTCGACCATGTTTTCACCGGCATTGGAACAATAATACTTCTTGTAACGATAGTACTAATTGCAAAGTATATTAAAGCAAAAAAATGGCTCCCTGTAATGGGCTTCGTTTGGTTTGTGTTATTTATTATTCCACCAATGTTTTTTAAACTATTCTATAGTAAATATTTACTGGAGTATTATGAACATAGAATGTATTTACCTGTTACAGGATTATTGATTATTATAGCTTATTTACTGGATAATAATTTATACAATAAAAGAAGACAATTATACTACTGGACTCCAATAGCCATTATAGTTTTATTCAGCTTCATGTCACTGATAAGAAGTGATGATTTTAAAAATTCTATTGCATTCTTTAGCAATGCTACCAATCATGGCAATGCAGGTGCATGCGCAAAAAGAGGAGAATTGTATTACAATGAACGCGACTTTACCAATGCTTTGTCTGACTTTGAAAAATCAATAGAACTATCTAACGATGAATATCCTCCTGCTTTCTTTAATCGTGGTAAAATAAGGGCAGAACAACTGAAAGATCATAAGGGTGCCGAAGAAGATTTTAGTAAAACAATTCTGTTGGATTCTACTTACACGGAAGCATATATCAGCAGAGCTAATGAGAGAATATTTACACAGAACTTTCCAGGAGCTATGCAGGATGTAGAAAAAGCAAAACAATTCGACAGCAGCAATGCCCGCATATATTCTACCCTGGGTAAAGTATATGTAAATGCCAGTGATTTTATAAATGCTGAAAAGGCTTTCACTAAAACTATAACATTAGACAGTGGCTTTGCAGAAGCCTATAACGATCGCGCTTTTGTCCGTTATAAAAACAAAGACTTCAACAATGCTTTACAGGATTGCAATCAGGCAATTGCTTTGTTTCCACAATTTCTGAATGCTTACTATAATAAAGGAATTATTTATCTGGAATTAAAGAAACCAGAAATTGCAATTAAAACTTTTGATACTACATTAGCTTTAACCAACAACTTTTACTTTGGATATTTCTACAGAGGTATGGCAAAGAAAGAAATTCATGATATGATAGGTGCTTGCGACGATTGGCAACAATCGGTGAATCTGGGCTTTAAAATGGCACAGGATACTATCAATAAATATTGTATTAAACACTAATCTAATGGTTATTAAATTTCATTAAAAACACATGGTTGACAATACAATAACAAAGAATTCATTTGGAGGATTAATGAAAAATAATGTATGGATTCATCTTGGCTTACTAATTCTATTGCCGCTCATTATTTATGTTCAGGCAGTAAAATTCGACTATACCAACTTTGATGACAATGGTATTATTCTTCAGAAATTTGATGTAGTAGGTAATATACATAAGATAGATACGGTACTGCATACCGATGCATTCTTTAATAGTACAGGCGATTTCTATCGTCCGGTGCAGAACCTTTCTTTCATGCTTGATGCACATGTAAGTAGAGAGAAATTATGGATGTTTCATATCACCAATCTAGCTATCCATATCCTTACCTGTATCAGCCTTTATTACTTCCTTATTTTTCTGAAACTAAAAAGGTATACAGCATTTCTGTTGTCCTTATTATTTTCTTGTCACCCACTATTTGCTTCGGGAGTAGGATGGATTCCTTCAAGGGGTGATATACTCATTGGTTTATTAGGTCTTAACCTGTTTCTCACCTTCGGCAAGTACTTTACTACAGGCAAATTTTACTTCTTTATACTGCATATATTATTATTCCTCATTACCATCTTTACCAAAGAAACTACGGTACTATTTCCATTCTTTTTACTCTACTACTATTTCCTTATTCTCAAGAAAGATTTCAGCTTCAAAAAGCTATTGCCTTTTGGCTTTTTCTGGGCAGCAATATTTGTAGTCTTCTATATTCTAAGAAGTAAAGTAGTAGCAGGTTCCGGTGCCACAGTTGATGTATTAGGTATCATTCCATTCTTCAAAAACAATCAGGTAATACCAACCATTATTGGCAAGTTCTTTGTACCATTCAACCTATCTACTTTTCCATTGTACGACAATGCTTCTACCATCATTGGTATCATATTCATGATTGCATTGGTGTACCTTACTTTCGAATATTCCAAGGATAAAAAGTGGGCAGTATTAATGGGATTATTATGGTTCCTTTTCTTTGCCATTCCCCCTACTATCTATCGTTTAGAAAATGCTGACACCTTCTTTAACTACCTGGAACACCGTACCTATCTTCCTATGATTGGTATTGTAATTATTATTGGATTCTTTTTAGATGAACATCTTGATTCTCCTGTATTCTCACAGCGCTTTACCTGGTTTTATATTCCATTGATAGCAGTATTTTCTGTACTTGCATTTCTGCATTGTGCTGATTATAAAGACAATATCAGTGTATCTTCTCGTGCAGCTTCTCTGGGCAATCCTGCTGGATTATCAATGAGAGCGGGTATGTATATTGATAAAGGAGATACAACCCTTGCTATGGAGGATATGGATAAGGCAATAGCATTAAATCCTAAGGATGCCAACATGTTCTTTGCAAGAGGAAGAATAAAGGCTAAAATGAATAATCACGAAGGAGCCGAGCAAGACTTCTCTTTAGCTATCACGCTCAATCCTGGTATGATAAATGCATATCTGGCAAGATCAGTTGAAAAGAGAGCATTAAAGAAATACGAGTCTGCTTTCCGCGATATTTTTATGGCAGCTAAATACGATTCTACCAACCCTAAAGTGTACTGCACTTTTGGAAACTTATTTATAGCCGTGAAGGATTACAGGAATGCTATTCCAAGTTTTGATAGAGCTATCCAATTGAACCCCAACTATGCCGAAGCATATAATAACAGGGCTTATGCAAAAGTGCTTTCAGGAGATTATATAGGAACAGTTGTTGATTGTCATCATGCACTAAGTATAATGGCTAAATCGCCCTCTCCTATTACGTATAATAATCTTGCGCGCGCTTTCCGAGAACTTAATCAGCCAGACTCTGCATTAAAATATTTTGACAAAGCAATTTCTATTAATCCAAACTTTGCAGAAGGATATTTTGAAAGAGGAATGGCTAAGCATCAGCAACTGAATTTGTCTGGTGCTTGTGAAGACTGGAATAAAGCAAAGTCGCTTGGCTATTCCGATTCTACTAATATGATTAATAACTTTTGTACACCCACCAGATAAGATAAAAACAACATGGTAAGAAAGCATAAAATAGTAGTAGTAATGCCTGCCTATAACGCAGCTAAAACTTTGATTACTACCTACAACGAAATACCGCTCGATCTGGTAGACGAAGTGATACTGGTAGATGATGCCAGTACCGATGAAACTTCGGAGGTGGCTCGCCAGTTAGGTATTAATCTGATAGTGCATGCCAGCAATCTTGGTTATGGTGGCAATCAGAAAACTTGCTACGATGCAGCCTTAAAAGCAGGTGCCGATATCGTAATCATGTTGCACCCCGATTATCAGTATACTCCTAAGCTGATTGGCGCAATGGCTTACCTTTTGGAATCAGGCGAATTCGACATTGTACTTGGTTCTCGTATCCTTGGTGGGAAAGCCAGAAATGGTGGTATGCCACTGTATAAATATATTGCAAACAGAGCACTTACTTTTATGCAGAATGTACTGATGGGTGCCAAGCTTTCGGAGTATCATACTGGCTACCGTGCCTATAACAGAAAAGTACTGGAAACTATTCCCTGGAAAGAAGATTCAAACGACTTTGTATTCGATAACCAGTTTCTATCACAAGCTATTTATGCCGACTTTAGAATTGGAGAAATAACCTGTCCTACAAAATATTTTAAAGAAGCATCTTCCATCAATTTCAGCCGCAGTGTAAAGTATGGTTTAGGTTGTTTATCTACCGCAATGCTTTTCAGATTAAATAGAATGGGATGGATAAAATCAAGTCTATTTAAATTAAAATAGCATTACAAATATTTACGGGCTCTTTTAAACACAATAGTTTTTAAAACTACTTGTGTTTATTATATCGCCATGTTTATTTGTTATTCCTCTACTCCTCTAAATAGGTATCGGCAATCAACTAATAATATTACCCTTTTTATTCCTTTATTAAAATGTGTAACTTATACATAGTAGCATCCTTATTATATTTGTTGAATATTTTATACAAAATTGTTCCTTATGAAAAAAGGTATTCTACTCTGTTTTTTATGCATCTTATATTCTGGTTATAATATTACAAGTAATGCTCAATCGGCGCGTTTGAGCGAA
>CAIVPM010000202.1 GCA_903907815.1 uncultured Chitinophagaceae bacterium
CAGGTGGCGGCGGCGGAGCGCCTATACCGGGAAGCGGTGGAGCTGTACCATTTGATGGAGGATTAAGTCTTATTCTATTGGCTGCAGGAGCTGGAGTAGGAGCAAAGCGTAAGAAGATGCGAAACGCTTAATGCAAAACGCAAAACGCTTAATAAATACAAAGTCCCCGGAGCAAGAATCTTCGGGGACTTTGTATTTATTATACAGCAGAAAATTTTGAGAAGACTTGTATTTAACATCAGACCATTTAACCCAGAATTTACAGTAGAGATACTATTACAAGCTCCTAATACTTCAAACGCTTGTCTTTATTGCATTGGTAGCTTTTATAATGATTCCTACTGCAAAATCTGGGTTTAACTAATAATGATTAGTTTATGAATATTAAAAAATTTAGTTTATTTTCTGTTTTATTTGGATTAGTATTGATGGCAGAGTGCATATCACTCTATCTGGGTAAAACTCTTTACTACCAGTTTGTACGGTTGGTTAGTTCTTTATTGTTGTTTTTGATGATTTACATAGGAGATAAAGCTGATGTAAAGCGAATATACGTATATGCAACTATTACTTTTGTAGTGCTGGCTGATTTGTTCACTATGTTTGGTAAGACCGGTGCAATATTTAGTATAGGTATGTCTTTTTTCACTTATAGTTATTTAATGCTTGCTACAATTATGTATCAAAAAATTCCGAATAGAGATGTAATACCAATTAACCTAATAATTAGCCGATTTATATAACCTCACCCCAACCACCTCTCCGAGAGAGAGGGGAGTTAAACTCTAAAATTTGGAAATATCTATTATCAGCATTTCATTATGTTAATTGGTATAACTACCCGCAATAAAATTCCTTCATTAATATTGGTAATTGCTATACTTATTGCAATTATGCAAGGCATAAATTATTTTACAACAGGCCTTGGAGAACTGCTTTCATTATTGCAGATTTTTGTACATAGTGTTGGAATTATTATACTATCTATTTGGGCTATAAAGTTATCTGTAGAATGGAAAAGAAAACATCTTTATTTTATAGTTACTTCCGGTCTTATATTACTAGCTAATATTTGTTATGTATTTGATATATACTTTTTTGGAAGACGATATATACTGATAGATGTTTTGGTTGTGTTATTGCATGGACTATATCTGTATACTTTAGTAAGAGGGGTGAATGAACGCAAGAAAAGAGTGTAAAAACACTTTGTATTAATCTGATAAAATGTAGGATTATTTAAGAATGATACACAGTCATCAATGCTGACGAAGACATAACAAGCAGAAGCATAGATTTATGGAATTTTGGACCTTCCAAAATCTACCAGTAATATAATTAGAAAGGAGGAAAAAAATATCAACATTCTTTAGGCAAGAACAACCAATATCCTCTCTTTTCTCTGTGTACTCCATGGTAAATATTGACCGCTTATAATACCGTATATTGATGGTTTTAAAATATTTTCTCTGAAATTAGATTTATTCTCTTAAAAGAGCCTAAATCTAAGTGCCAGCCCTTAGAGAAATTTACGGCTCATTTACCTTATTTTTGCGTACAAATAATTATTATGAATATAAGTATTAAAAAAACACTAAAACAGTTAATACTATTACTGGTTTTACTCTGTTCTTTAACTGGTAAGGTTTGGGCGACACTTCAAACACCTACCATTAATTTCAGCATTGCCAGTCATACCTATGGTTCGGGTTCGTTTACCTTAACGGCTACCTCTAATAGTTCAGGAGCTTTAAGCTTTACCAGTGGGGATGCTACAATTGCTACCTGTACAGGGACAAATGGAGCTACCTGTAATTTGATAGGTGTGGGTAGTGTAACTATCACGGTTCATCAGGCGTCGGCTGCAGGTTTTCAATCTACCACCAAAACAGCGCAATTAACTATTGTAGCCCAACCGCCAACATTGGGTAGTTTTAGTATATCGCCACACACTTATGGTGATGCTCCATTTAGGCTTATTGCACCTACATCGAATAGTGCAGGAGCTATTAGTTTTTCATCCAGTAATACTAATGTAGCTTCAATCAGTGGAAGTACTGTTACTATTTTAGGTGCGGGATCAAGTGTTATCACAGCCTCTCAGGCAGCAGATGGTAACTACAGTACAGGTACCAAGGTAGCGACTCTTACTGTATATCAATTACCGCCTACTTTTGGCATTTTCAATGATTTAACAGTTAATTATGGTGATGTACCAGTTACCATAACAGCGCCATCGTCGAATAGTAGTGGTAGTTTTACATTTTCGTCCAGTGATCCTACAATTGCTACGGTAAGTGGTAATATTTTAACTTTTGTAGGGGCGGGCAATGCAACCTTAACTGCAACACAAGCAGCAAGTGGAAATTATAGTTCGGAAGCAATAACTGCTAATATTGTAGTAAATGGTATTGCACCATCTATTGGCAATATGCTTGATATTACTCAGAATTTTGGTAGTGCTCCGTATACTATTACTGATCCAACTTCTACCAGCCCAGGTAGTTTTTCTTATACTACCAGTGATGCAAATGTTGCTACAGTAGTAGGGAATACCATTACTATAGTAGGCGATGGAACCTGCATTATTACCTGCGATCAGGCTGCAGTGGGTAATTATACTTCTGGTTCTGTTCAATTTAATTTTACGGTTACAGATGATCAGATATGGACAGGAGCTATATCAACAGACTGGTATAATCCGGGTAACTGGCTGGCAAATGTAGTACCACAAAATTATACAGGGAATGCCGTAATTCCTTCAGCACCAGTGAATCAGCCATGGTTGACTAACGATGTGGAAATACACAATATATTTATTGATGGCGGTAGTGTTACTATCAATGGAATGAATTTTTCTATTCTAGATTCTGTTACTGGCAACGGTATAATAAAAGGCTCACCTACATCTTCCTTATATGTGCTTTCTGCTTATGATAATTCCATCAGACTTGGTACAACCGGAACTGATTCTATGTTAAATAATTTTACTGTTGATGGAGGTGGATCTGTTACTCTTGCTAATGGAGTAGGTGTAAATGGTATATTAAATGTTGTATCAGGTACTTTAAATACAGGTAATCATCTTACTTTGAAAAGCAGCTCTATAAGCAATACTGCTGCTGTAGATGCAGTAGGGGGAACTATAAATGGAACTACAACAGTGGAAAGATACATACCACAAGGTCACCGTGCATTTAGAGACCTAGCTGCCCCGGTAGCAAATGCGGGATCTTTCTTTGCCAACTGGCAGGAAAATGGGGGTAATAACCCTGGATGTGGAGTATATATTACAGGAATTAAAAGCGCAACACCAGGAATAGATGTTACAACAGGGTTGGATAAAACCACCTTAGGAAATCATTCTTTATTTACCTATAATAATAGTACATGGGATTCTGTAAAAAATACCAGGGCTACTAAAATCGATCCGTTTATGGGTTATAGAATATCTGTAAGAGGGGACAGAAATATAGCCAACTTTGGTTATGCAACTGATCCAACTAATCAAACTTATAATACTACAATAAGAACTACAGGTAATTTAATTTATGGGGATGTTAATTACAGCACAGCGGGTGTTACCAACGCTATTTATAGCAGTACAGCAACGAAGCTTGCCAGTGGTAACGGAGCGTATAGTCTGCTAGCAAATCCGTATGCTGCGCCATTAGATTGGGAAAGCATTTATGCTAATGCTGGCACACAGAACATCGGTAGCAGTTACTGGTATTTTGATCCTACATTCTTCAACAATGGCTATGCTACCTATGTTACTTATAATTCTGTATCACATATTAGTAGTAATCCTTCTGGTTCTAAAGTAAACAGATATATACAATCGGGACAGGCGTTTTTTATAATTAATGCAAACAATGCAGCACCTACTTTAGCTATTAATGAAGGAAATAAAGTGGCTAACAGCACACATAATGCTATTTTTAAATCTGTAAAACCCAATTATATTTCAGTTAGTTTATGTAAAAATGTGAATGGTACAAATACCAGTGTTGATGGAACTGTAGCTGTATTCAATAATTGGTTTACGAATGAAATAGGGGATAAGGATTCCAAGAAGTTATTGAATATTGGTGAGAATGTATTTATTACAGCAGCCAATACCGATCTTAGTATTGCTGGTTTACCGATACCAACTGTGGATGATAATATAGTAATACAATTGAGTCAATTGAAAGTAAATTCTACGTATCAGTTAAAATTTGACAATACTGAATTTTCAGTAGAAGGGTTAATAGCCTATCTGCATGACGCAACTACGCATAAAGATGTATTGGCAAGTGACGGCATAACTTTTGTGGCAGAGGGTAATACTTTGGGCAATAGGTTTTCGATAGTATTTAAGAGCAATAAAAATGGGGTATTGGTTAATTCTATTTCTAAAAACGTATCAGTATATCCAAATCCTGTAACAGGTAAATCGTTTGCTTTGAAAATGAATAATATGGAAGGAGGAAATTATATTGTAAGACTTTTTAATGTAAAGGGTCAGGAGGTAATGCGTAAAACATTAAATCATACAACAGAGTCTACTCAGAACATAGCTACACAAACACTACCTGTAGGGGTATATACCGTAAGTGTAGAAGGTGCTACATCAACTTGTACAACAGAAATTATCATTCAATAATTAGTTATCACTATAAAAAGCGTAAAATGAAAATTGTAATCAAAAAATTAATAAAATCAATCATAATGCTTATTTTGGTATTGGTATTATCAACAACCGTAAAAGCACAATTTGGTCCTGCGGGGCCAGGTTCTGGAGCTCCTGGCACATCGGGGGTTCCGCCAGATTATGGAGGTTCTGGAGCTGTACCATTTGATGGAGGATTAAGTCTTATTTTATTGGCTGCAGGAGCTGGAGTAGGAGCAAAGCGTAAGAAGATGCGAAACGCTTAATGCAAAACGCTTAACGCAAATAAAAGCTAATTATAAATAGTGTGTGTACTTTTTAG
>CAIVPM010000203.1 GCA_903907815.1 uncultured Chitinophagaceae bacterium
AAGAAACGGAATAAATAATCTGTTTTATTTTATTCATATTAAATTCATCATCTCTATATTATAATGTGTATTTTATTTGCAATAATGAACATCAATTTATCATTACACAAAGTATTCAATAAGTACAATTTCCAGACATTATTGAATAGAATAATATTACATAATTACTAAATACTTTCCACCCATTCTGCAGCTTCAGTGTGTTTAGTTTAATAATTTCTTTATTTTGTTTTATTACTTTTAAAGGAAAGCCTTTAGATTTGTAAGGTTCAAATTAAGAACAGTATTTATTAATCAATGGGGCAACAAAAAGAACATAACAATTATTCATTAAGCGAAGTACATGGTTCGGTAGATACCACAAAGCCCAGTAAGGGATGGAAAAGGGTACTATCCTTCTTTGGCCCAGCATACCTTATAAGCGTTGGTTATATGGATCCGGGCAACTGGGCAACCGATCTTCAGGGTGGTGCAAGATTTGGCTATCAGTTGATATGGATTTTACTGATGAGTAATCTGATGGCATTATTACTGCAAAGTTTAAGCGCCCGACTTGGTATTGTGAACAGAAAAGATCTGGCACAGGTAAACCGCGAAGTATATCCCCCACTCGTTAATGTTTCACTTTATGTTTTAGCCGAAATAGCAATAGCTGCCTGCGACCTTGCAGAAGTGCTGGGTATGGCGCTGGGCTTATATCTGCTTACTGGTTTACCCATTTTATGGGGTATCTTATTTACAGTTTTAGATACCTTTTTATTACTATGGTTACAGAAATTTGGTATCAGAAAACTGGAAGCATTTATCATAGCACTGGTAGCTATAATTGGTGCGTCTTTTTTAATCGAGATATTCCTTACTAATCCACATCCAAAACCAGTAGATATTTTAAAAGGATTTGTACCTACCTCTCTAAGCAAAGACGCGCTGTATATAGCCATTGGTATAATTGGTGCAACCATTATGCCACATAACTTATACCTGCATTCTGCATTGGTACAAACAAGGAAAATAGGATCGGATGAAGAGAGTATTCGCAAGGCAATCCGTTTCAATCTTTTTGATAGTACTATTGCTCTTAATGCAGCTTTCTTTGTAAATGCTGCTATCTTAATCCTTGCTGCATCTGTATTTTATGTATCTGGTAATCAGCAAGTAGCTAAGATAGAAGATGCGCATAAACTTCTGGCGCCATTATTAGGTTCTAAATTAGCTCCTATCATTTTCGCAATCGCTTTAATTGCCGCAGGACAAAGCAGTACTATTACGGGTACTCTTGCCGGACAAATTGTAATGGAAGGTTATCTTCATATAAGAATTAATCCTAAAATAAGAAGACTACTAACCCGTTTGCTGGCTATCATTCCTGCAATGGTTACCATTTTAATCTTTGGGGTAGATAAATTAGATACTCTATTAGTCCTTAGTCAGGTGGTACTTAGTATACAGCTTGGTTTTGCAGTAATTCCATTAATACATTTTGTAAGTGATAAAAAAAGGATGGGAGTATTTGCTATCCGTTGGCATGTAAAAACAATAGCATGGCTGGTAGCAGCAATATTGGTATTCCTGAATGTAAAAATGGTTACGGAACAGGCAATAGAACTATTTAATACAGATGGTCACTTATTCTGGAAAATTGTTACCATCATTGCTGCAATTTTATTTATAATTCTATTCTTTGCAATGACCATTATTCCTATCATTCAAACCAGAATTAAAAGGAAAGAATTACTACATGGGGATATGGCCAGCCTGACCAATCTGGCGGTTCGTCCTATCAGAAATATTGCTATTGCACTTGATTTCTCTAAGAAAGATGAGCACCTGATTGCCTATGCACTTGCACAAGGAAATAAAGAGGTTCATTATACCTTGATTCATATTGTAGAAAGTGCCTCTGCAAAGTATCTGGGAGAAGATACCGATGATGATGAAACAAGGCAGGATAAAGACAGATTAAACATTTACACACAACACCTTATTGACTATGGCTACAATGCCACAGCACAAATTGGTTACCGAAGTAGAATTAAAGAAATTGTACGTATTGTACATGAAACTGATGCCGATTTACTGGTAATGGGATCCCATAAACATAGCGGAATAAGAGATTATATCTTTGGAGAAACCATTGATGCCGTAAGACACGAAGTTGAAATACCGGTATTGATTGTATAACTATTTCAGAGAACAATTAATCTATCAAATTCAATTAGGATATTCGTTATAAACAAAGCCCTTTGTATATAAATACAAAGGGCTTCTTTATTATTTTCTAATGATGAATTCTATAATAATTCAGCAGCATTTTTGTAAGGTAATCCTTGCGCTTCAGCAACTGCTTTATAAGTAACAAAACCATCTAAAGTATTAATCCCTTTTAGTAATGCTATATTATCAAGGCATGCTTGTTTATATCCTTTATTAGCAATCTGAACAGCATAAGGAACCGTAACATTGGTAAGTGCTAAAGTAGAAGTTCTTGGAACAGCACCAGGCATATTTGCTACTGCATAATGTATTACACCATGTTTTTCATAAGTAGGATTATCATGCGTAGTAATACGATCAGTAGTTTCGAAAATACCTCCCTGATCAATTGCAATATCAACCACTACAGAACCTTTTTCCATAGATTTAATCATCTCTTCTGTAACCAGTCTTGGAGCCTTTGCACCAGGAATTAAAACTGCACCAATTACCAGATCAGCATGTTTTACTTCGTTGGCAATATTGTAAGGGTTCGACATTAAAGTAGATACACTATTTCCAAATAAATCATCCAGTTGCGCAAGTCTCTCCTGACTTAAATCTAAGATAGTTACTTCTGCTCCCAAACCTACCGCAATCTTAGCTGCATTAGTACCAGCAACACCACCACCAATGATACATACTTTACCACGTTTTACACCAGGAACACCACTTAATAAAACCCCTTTTCCTCCCTGTGGTTTTTCTAAATATTGAGCCCCTATTTGAGAAGACATTCTACCTGCCACTTCACTCATAGGTACCAGTAATGGCAATGAGCCATTCGATAATTGAACAGTTTCGTAAGCAATACCAATTACTTTCTTTTCTACTAAAGCCTTTGTTAGTTCAGGCTCTGGAGCAAGATGTAGATAAGTAAATAGAATTAAGCCTTCTCTGAAGTAAGCATATTCAACAGGAATAGGTTCTTTAACTTTCATAACCATTTCCTTACTCCAAGCTTCAGCAGCAGTGGCAACTATAGAAGCACCAGCTGTTACATACGCCTCATCACTAAAACCAGAACCATTACCAGCTTTTGTCTCAATATAAACTTCATGACCATTGCGTACAAGATGAACTACTCCAGATGGGGTCATCGCTACACGACTTTCATTATTCTTAATTTCTTTAGGAACGCCAATCTTCATATATGATGTATTTAAATTAATATTTCTTTCTATACTAACAATAGTTAGCAAAGAAAAGGGAAATAATGAATCAAGAAAATTTTGATAGGAAATATTTAGAAGTATGTTAGTTAAATAAAAAAATTATTATTTATAAATCATTCAATCAAACTACTTAAATACAGTTTAATTAGATAATTGCTAATTAATATAGGACGAAATATTTGAATTTTATTTTGTTTTTTATACCTCGAATCCTATTTTCACAACAGTTTTCTGATTGAAACCAACAATTAAAATTTAATAACCAATGAAAAAAGGTATCCTTTTGAGATTTCTATGGGCATTCCTATGTTTCGTATTTCTTGCCCAAAACGAAGTTAATAATATAATTCCCACCAAGACTTAAGTATGCAAAAGGCTCTATTTCATTGAGTTTCAGAGATATTATCCAATCTCATCACTCCATGTTTTAATTTACTGATTTATGTTAACTCATAGATCAGTTAGTCGTATGTATAATCAAGTAAAATCTATATTAAAATGAAGAACACTTCTAAAAGGAAGCTGTATGACTATACGTGTATAAAAGAGAGAAACCAACCAATTACACTATAAATCAGCTTTTGTTAAAGTAATTTAACGAAATGAAAAACTTATACATTTTACTAAACGATTTTAGCTATAATTTATTATCCAGGTTCTATAAAAACTTAATATCAATATTCCAATTTAACCGAATTTAATAACTCCAATTTATTAATTAATTATGAAAAATTTTATCCTATCATTTATTATTTTATCATTGTTTTCTTTGAACTTAAAAGCACAGAATTACCAAACATATGGTGTTACTCTTTGTGGCGCTGAATTTGGTGAAAACAACCTTCCGGGAACTTATGGTTTGCATTATGTATACCCTCAAACTACTGAAATAGAATATTTCGCTTCAAAAGGAGTTCAGGTAATACAATTACCATTTAAATGGGAAAGAATTCAAAGAACACTTGGTGGCCCTTTAGACACTAAGGAGTTGTCTTTAATATCAAAATTTGTAGAAGAATGTGCTCAGCACAACATAAAAGTTACCCTTGTTCTTCAAAACTTTGGTCGTTATAAAGTAAATGGTGTAGAGCATATTTTAGGTGATAATGTAGTAACAACGGGCTACTTTAAAGACTTCTGGCGAAAGATGGCAATTGCTATGCTGGACAAGTACAATGTATATGCATTTTCCTTAATGACAGAACCACATGATATGGGCAGATATTCATGGGCTAATAGTGCACAACAAGCTATTTTAGGCATTAGAGAAGTAGATAGAGAAACTACTATTATGGTAGATGGTGATAATTATTCAAATCCTGAAACATGGACAAAATACAACGATAATCTAAAGTATTTGAACGATCCGGCTAACAAATTACTATTCAATGCTCATTGTTATTTCGATCAGGATCACTCAGGTGCTTACAAGAAAAGTTATGAAGCTAATAATGCCAATGAAAATACAGGAGTACATAGAATGAAAAACTTTGTAGACTGGTTAAAATACAATAACAAAAAAGGCTTTGTTGGTGAATTTGGTGTACCTAAAAACGATCAAAGATGGTTAAAGGTGATGGATAATTTTTTAAATTACCTTAAATCTAATGGAATAGGTGGTTGCTATTGGGCTGCTGGCCAATGGTGGAAAAACTACCCATTGTCTATTGAACCAATTAATAATAGCGATCAACCACAAATGTTAGTGTTTGCAAAATATCTACCTAAAATTAATCAGAACAATGCAAATGCTGCTAAGATTAGTTCAAACTCATCCGTTGCAGTACTCAGATAATTTATCCTACCAAAATAGTATGTAAATCTATAGGCCTAATAAATCCTGACGTACTTGTTTACGCCATTTCTTTCCGTACTTACGGTCAAGAAAGGCAAAAGTTACTTTATTATAGGCTGCAATACAATCACTATTTTCAATTGCACAACCTGTATCAGTAAACTTAATTTTATATTTTTTGGCAAACTTGGCATCTCCCGGTTTTGCTGCTCTTACAATCCCTCCTACAATTACCAGTTTAGGCGATTTATTTTTAATCTCCGCTAATGCCTTCTCTTTATTAAACTTCACACAAGTGGAGTCCTGTTGAGCCCTTAAACTATTAATCCCTGAAAGCCCAATCATCAACAGCAGTGTAATACAAATAATTTTAGCAAATTTCATATTCATAATTTTAATTAATTAACAAAATTCCAC
>CAIVPM010000204.1 GCA_903907815.1 uncultured Chitinophagaceae bacterium
AGAAATTGGTTATGTGGTATTAGATGTTGATTCCGAGATATCGGAGATTGCAATAGACCTTCTGAAAGAAGTAAAAGAGACTATTAAGGTAAGAGTTCTGTACTAATATTTATACGACAATATATCCTTCTGCATGAAGCAATACGATATCATTCTTACGGTTACTAATGACTTGAATTACGACCAGCGAATGCAACGTATCTGTACTTCATTGGTAAAAGGAGGATACAATATATTATTGGTAGGTAGAACAAGACCAGATTCTATTCCACTGAAAGAACAGCCTTTTAAACAGAAACGTTTAGGCTGCATTTTCGATAAAGGTTTTGCATTTTATGCTGAGTACAATATACGTCTTTTTATATTCCTTTTCTTCACTCCAACCAAGGCTTACTATGCTGTAGACCTGGATACAATACTTCCCAATCTTGCTGCATCGCTTTTATTTAAAAAGAAGAGACTATATGATGCACATGAATTGTTTACCGAACAAAAAGAAGTGGTAACCCGACCAAAAGTTCATCGTTTCTGGTTATGGGTAGAGAAAATTTCCGTGCCTAAATTTCAATATGGATATACCGTAAATCATTTTATAAAAGAAGAACTGGAAAGAAGATATGGAGTGAAATATGAAGTGATAAGCAACATGCCTTTTAAGAAATATTATCCAGCAAATGAAGGCAACAGCGAGCCTTTTATTTTGTATCAGGGAGCAGTAAATGAAGGTCGTAGTTTCGAAACTTTAATTCCTGCTATGAAGTGGGTAAATGCAAAACTACTTATTTGTGGCAAGGGCAATATGTACGAGGAAGTAAAACGTTTGGTGGCATACCATAAGCTGGAAGATAAAGTAGAAATGAGAGGCTATGTATCTCCCGACGAATTAAAAACCATTACGCCTAAAGCTGCTTTTGGACTTACACTATTCGAAGCTACAGGGCTGAACCAATATTATTCTTTGTGCAATCGTTTCTTTGATTATATAATGGCAGGTATACCACAGCTATGTGTAAACTATCCGGAATATAAATTAATAAACGATCAGCATAATATTGCGCTGATGATAGACGATGTAAAGAGCGAAACAATATCTGCTGCAATGAATCGTTTATTAACTGACAAAGATTTACAGCATACCTTACAACAAAATACCGCTTCTGCTAAAGAAGTGTATAACTGGGAAAGTGAGGAAATAAAACTACTGGCATATTGGAAAAACATCTTCATATAATCTCCCTCACTATTCCATTTCCGGTGGACTATGGTGGCGTGTACGATTTATTTTATAAACTCATTGCACTGCAAAAAGAAGGTGTTCAAATACATTTACATTGCTTTGAATACGGAGATAGAAAGCCGCAGGAAGAACTGCTTAAATATTGTGTGAGCGTAAACTATTACCCAAGGACATCAGCAATAAGTAGCCTCCTTTCTGGGTTACCACATATAGTTGCTTCTCGTAAGAATGAACAACTAATAAATAACCTGTTGCAAAACGATTATCCTATTATGATGGATGGACTGCAATGTTCTTACATCCTGCAGGACAAAAGGTTTCTTGGGCGAAAGATGATGCTTAGATTGTATAATGTAGAGCATGAATATTATAAGGATCTGGCACAGAACACAAAGTTGTTCTTTAAAAAACTTTACTTAAAAAGAGAAGAAAGACTACTGTACAAATACGAACAGAAAATAGCACAAACTGCTACACCTATATTAGCTGTTACCCAAAAAGATACAGCAACTTATCAGTCACTGTTCAATGCTAAAAACATACAGTATGTTCCTATTTTCCTTCCCGACAACTGGTCCGTAAATTCAGCAAAAGGAAAAGGAAACTATAGTCTGTACCAGGGAGATTTAAGCATAGCATCCAACGAGAAAGCTGCTTTATGGTTGATAGAAGAAGTATTTGCAGGAACCAGAAACAAATTGATTATAGCAGGTAAGAACCCTTCGCCTGATTTATACATAGCTGCCAAAAAGGGATTAAATATTTTAGTGATACAAAACCCTTCCGAAGAACAGATGCAGGACTTTATAAAACAGGCACACATTAATATACTTCCATCTTATAGTAATACAGGTATTAAACTAAAGCTATTAAATGCCTTGTATAATGGTCGGTTTTGTCTGGTGAATAATCTTACAACAGAAGGCAGTGGTACTGAACAGCTTTGTCATTACTTTGAAGATAGTATTAGCTGCAAACAAAAGATTTCAGAACTAATGGAAACAGAGTTCACACAAGCTGTCATTGACCATAGGAAACAAGTATTGCTCAATACTATAAACAATCAGGAAGACGCTAAGAAATTAGTAGCTGCATTGTTTGATTAAAAGCAACTCATTTACCCCTTATTTTTATACCGCAATAGTTCAACAGCAATAGCATTATGCAAGTCTACTATAAAACATATCAGCTTCCATTTCAGTACCCGTTCACTATATCGAAGGGGCGCACTAAAACACATCAACCTTCACTGGTAGTGGCGTTGCAAGTGGGCAAATGGATTGGGTATGGAGAGTCTCCTGCTATTACTTATTACAACATCACCGTTGAAGAAATGGTGGCTACCCTGGAGCAGTACAAACCCATGATAGAAAAGTATGCATTTACCGAGCCCGAAAGGTTCTGGCATTACCTGCATCATTTATTGCCAAATCAACATTTTCTGGTGAATGCGCTGGATATGGCAGGGTGGGATTTATACGGAAAAATGAACCAGAAACCTTTGTACGAATTATGGGAAACACCTTTCACAGGCAAAGAACCAGTTACCGATTATACATTAGGAATTGACACTCCCGAAAAGATGCTGCAAAAGATGCAGGCAAGACCTCATCCTGTATACAAAATAAAGATTGACAACAATAATTCCCTGGATACTTTACGATATTTAAGAGCCCATACAAATGTCCCCTTCCGACTGGATGCTAATGAGGGATTTACTTATCAACAATTCAAAGAAATACTCCCGGATTTAGCTACCATAAATATTGAATTTATAGAACAGCCTCTTGCTAAAACCAATTGGGAAGAAATGAAACAATTATTCATCGAAAGCCCCATTCCACTAATAGCAGATGAAAGTTGTGTAACAGAAAAAGATGTTGCAAGTTGTGCAGGACATTTTCATGGAATCAATATAAAACTCACCAAGTGTAGTGGTATAACACCTGCCTTAAGAATGATAAAACAAGCCAAAAAACTGGGTTTAAAAGTAATGATGGGCAGCATGAACGAAAGTTCTTTAGGAAGTGCCGCTATTGGAAATTTTCTCCCACAGTTAGACTATGTAGATATGGATGGCCCACTCCTTTTATCAGAAGACATAGCGAAGGGATTAATCTATGATAATGGGGAAATTACACTAAGTGGAAAGTTTGGTTTAGGAGTACAATTGTTGGGGTAATACAGATTGTAGGAGTTACGAAATTATGTTTTTGATTTTTCATGTTAAACAATAAACAGCATGAAGTTCTATAAAATATTAACCTTCTCTACACATACTCATTTTGTTCTATTTTTAACTTAGTCAGATAATTTCAGTATTTTTGGATTAAATGGATATCAATAAAGAAATATTGCTCAAAATTAAACAAGCTGTTTACAATTCAGACCCAGAAGCTGAAATTATATTGTATGGCTCAAGAGCAAGAAATGATTACAACAAAATATCCGACTGGGATTTATTAGTCTTATTAAATACTCAGAATATATCTTTTGATCTGGAAACAAAATTGATGGATGATATTTATGAATTAGAAATAGAAACAGGAGAAGTTATATCTCCTATCATTTATACTAAAAAAGACTGGAAAGAAAATCACCTTATTACTCCCTTGTATCAAAATATAGAGAAAGAGGGAATCAGGATATGATTGGCTCAAAATCAGACCTGGTTAAATACCGGTTAGAACGAGCGAAAGATACCCTTGACGATGCATTGATACTTTCAGAAAAGAATAAATGGAACTCGACTATTAACAGACTTTATTATGCTGCATATTATGCCGTAATGGCACTGTTATTACAATCCGATTTAACACCTTCAACACATAATGGAACGAAATCAAATTTCACATTACACTTTATAAAAACAGGAATCATCGCAAAAGAGTATGGTAAATTATACTCACAACTTTTTCTTTGGAGACAGAAAGGAGATTATGATGACTTGTTTGATTTCAATGAAGAAAAAGTAAGACCATACTTTGTACCTGTTACTGAACTTATTGCTTTAATTGAATTAATTATTAAGGAGAATAAAGCAGCAACATCAGAATAGTCTCACTATGGCTTATTCTTAAAAGCCTTCAAAGTGTCTCTGGTAAAGTCCGTCAAAACAAGTCTTCCACTGATTGCAGCTCTCTCATACAATAAAGTTTCCCAGTGATCAGTATTTGTCCAGAATGCTTTTTTCACTTCTGCCATGGCATCGGCACTATAGTCACTTAAAGTAGTAGCCAGTTTATTCGTTGCAAGCAATAGCGCTTCAGCATCATCAAAAATAGCAGCATACAGGCCTTTTTCAGTAGCCCATTCTGCCGATCTGAAATTAGCAGCATCAATACTCATTTCATATGCAAATGCAGTTCCTATTTTACGCTCTACCACAGGGCCAATCACAAAAGGACCAATACCTATGGCAAGTTCAGAAAGTTTAATATCAGCAGATTTCGTAGCATAAACATAATCACAAGCGGCAATAAGGCCTACCCCACCTCCTATTGCTTTTCCTTGAACCATTCCTATGATGAACTTCTTAGATTTACGCATTGAATTAATCACGCGGGCAAATCCACTAAAAAAAGTTTCGCCTTGTTCCTCTGTTTCTATACTCAACAATTCATCAAAACTGGCACCGGCACAAAAGGTCTTGTTTCCGCCACTCTTAAGGATTATAACTTTTGCAGCAAGATCGGTGGAAGCTTTCTCAATAGTTTCAGCCAATTCTTTCAACATAGAAGAAGGTAATGAATTATGTTGTAAAGTATAAAACTCAATAATTCCAACATTATTGGCTACTTTGTAATCTATATACGATTCTGCAAGCATTATTTCTTCATTTTTCAAACGCAATATACAATCTTTAGCCTTTAATTTCGTTTATTTAAGTTGCAATATTGATTTTTAAGCATCAGATAAACAGTAAATTATTAAAAATATCATGAAGTCTAATACATACCTTCCTGCTTTAACCGGAGTTCGGGCTATTGCTGCTTTTATGGTATTTTTCCATCATTTCAATCAGACATCATTTCCAAAACCGATCTTCAGAATATTAAATGAATTTCATACAGGTGTAACAGTTTTCTTTGTATTGAGTGGCTTCTTAATTTGCCTCCGTTACTACGATTCTTGTGAGATAACACCTTCCTGGTTTAAAAAATATATTAAAAACAGAATTGCTCGTATCTATCCAATGTACCTTGTTCTTACTTTGGCAACCTTTGCTTTTGCCTGGTATATAAAAGACAATGCAGTATATGGCGGTGCTTCTTACCCCATAGTTCTCCTATTAATGAATGTATTCTTTGTTCGGGGTTTCTTCGATGATTTTAAGTTCACTGGGGTAGCACAAGGTTGGTCGCTTACAGTGGAAGAATGTTTTTATTTCCTTGCTCCACTGTTTTTCATCAGAATAAAAAAGAACATTAAGTACCTGGTTTATTTACCTGTCGGATTAATCTCTATTGGTTTACTATTAGTCGCAATTTTCAGTCATGTAAACTTTTACAACTTCTATGGCAACTGCACGTTCATGTTTCTATACACTTTTACTGGTAGATGTATCGAGTTCTTCCTGGGTATTTATCTCGCCATGATCGCATTAAGAGACAACAAGAATAGCAGCCGTCCTAAAGCAACTTTAATTGGCTTTGTTATCATAACAATTGCTATTGGTTTAATGTGTAGCGTCCCTTTAACCGAGACCACTAAGTTTGGATTATATAGCCCGCTGGGAATCTTAAGCAACAACCTTATTCTTCCAATCGGCATCGCCCTTTTATTCTACGGATTAATTAGCGAGAAGTCTTGGATAAGAACATTCCTTTCTACTAAAGTCATGGATATACTGGGTAAGAGCTCTTATATATTTTACTTAATTCATATCGGGTTTATATCTAAACTTACTACAGACTTCTGCAACAAAAATATTGACCAGTTTTATACCTGGATGGACGACAAAGAAATTACCTGGCTGAGTAATTTTATTTCCCCATCTCTTTTACTAATATTGTCTGTGTTTATCATTTTGAATTTAATATCTATTGTACTCTATAAGTCCATTGAAGAACCAATGAATTTGTATATCAGAAGATCTTCATTACTGGAAACAAAAAAGGGGTAAGTCATGAAGGAATACATATTAAAAAGATATATTGTAATAGTCCTGCTACTGTCAAGTACCTATTCTTTTTGCCAACATGAAGCACCAGTAAAAGAGGAAGAAAAAGAAGCTCCTAAATTCAGCATTATCATTAAAGCAGGTCAGAAAGACGCCTTATTCAAAAAGAATAAAGTAAAGTACCTTATCAAGCTGGTAAACAAAAATGCGGAAGCACAGGAAGGAACCATAAAAGTAGAAGTACGTACTGATAGAGGCAAATTAGTTACGGGTAGTAAATATGAAGTTTCTGTTGCTGCAAACAGCACAAGTTATTTATATCCTAAGTTCAATATTAAAGACCCAGGATTCTATGATCTTTGGGTTACTGCTGCGCTTTCTTCATATGATGATACTATCAGAAATGTTTTCGGTGTTAAAGCAAAAGAATTAAATACCCCCGTACATAAACCTGCAGATTTTATCAGTTTCTGGCAGAATGCTTTAAATGAATTAAGAGCTGTTGATCCAAAATATTCTATCCGACAGGATAGTGCCCAATCTACCGCTTCCCATAATGTATACCTTGTAACTATGCGCTCTTTAGGGGGTGTAGTTGTTCATGGTTGGCTTACCGTTCCAAGAGTGGCTGGCCATTACCCTGTATTGGTTGGATTACCGGGATATAAAGTAGTTTTAAAACCCTTGTTTGGCGATGAATTTATCACCTTCCAGTTTAATATAAGATCCTCAAAACCTAAAGGAGAAGTTGTACTGGAAAAGGAATGGGATTATACCCTATTGAATATAGACAACAAGGATAATTACATCTACAGAGGTGCTTACATGGACTGTATCAGGGCTATAGACTTCCTGTATACTTTCCGTGATTTCGGAGTGGACACTGCTCGAATCGCAGTAAGTGGTGGTAGTCAGGGTGGTGCATTGGCCCTTGTAGTTGCTGCACTCGATCATAGAGTTAAAGCATGTATTGCCGACAATCCAATATACTGCGACATACACAGTCTGATAGAAATTTCAGAAAGAAGGGTTCCAATCGAATGGCCAATAAACAGGTATAAGGAATACTTACTACGATCACCACATTTAACAATGCGGACAATAGTAAACACTATGGATTATTACGATCCTCAAAACTTTACACCTTTAATTTCTTGCCCTGTTCTGTTGGGGTTGGGACTATTAGATAAACTTGCTCCACCAGCAACTATTTTTGCAGCATACAGTAAATTAAGTGATGCTACTAAAGAAAAAAGTGAGACCTATAGCTTTTTCCGTTTAGCACATGAAGTGACTACAAGACATCGGAAATTTCAAAATCAATGGCTGCTCGAAAAGTTAGCATTCCCTAATAAATAGTATTTAATGAAACGACTATATTTACTGATAATATTAATGCTTTTAATCACCGGCAATTGCTTTGCTGGTTGGCCTGTAGGTAAAGGAAGGAGTGTTATAGGAGTAGGATATAACTATTATTACGGATCTAAAAGCTTTGATTCAAAATGGCACCTGAACAATCCATTGAATGCAGATGATTATTTCAAAGCAAACTACTTTTCACTATTCCTGGCTCATGGCATTTCTCGTAGGTTAGATCTGGTAGCTAATGCATCCTACATGTTTCTGGATTCTAAACAATTTGGCGTATCAAAGCAACGTAACAATTTTGGCGATGCCATGGTTGGTTTAGCCTACAGTATCGAAAATCACGAATTTACAAAGTACCTAACCTTTCAACTTTCTGGTATTTTCCCATTATACAACAACCGTAGCAATCAACTCAATATGGGGTATGGTTCCCGAGGCATCGACTTTGTTTTAAACTATAGCGTTAATCCTAAGTTCCTGAAAAACGATGGCTACCTGATGTATCAGTTAGATTATAGAAGATATTTTGTGAATGATGGACCCCAACAACTTATTGGTGATGCTACAATCTGTTTTATCATTAAAAGATTCCATCAGTTACTGTTCAATGTACAGGGTATGGCATCCTTTAGCACAAATACTGCAGGCAACATTAATCCAAAAGAAGTAAAAGATTTCGACGCCTTTAAATTCACTGCTACGTATGGCAAAAAGGTACGAAGAACATTAGTCCTCTATGGTTCTGCCTATTATACTTTTGCCGGACGAAATACCTTACAGGGAATGGGGCTTGGTGCAAATGCAATATTTAAAATCCCTTAATAACTTAATTTATCTATTTTCTTTCTTGCTTAGAAAACGTTAATTAAAAAAAGTTAACTTTACCGTTAATAGATAGATTATTAATATTACAATCTAATTGAACATAATTGAAGTATAGAATCATTTTGATTTCTTTGGTATTGCTACAGAGTTTCTGCTGTTTAGCACAAAATACTAAACCTGTTTACCTTACTATCAGCGGTACCGTTTACGACGTTAGCGCAAGAACACCAATCGAATCTGTAATGGTGTATAGTACTTCAGGACACTCCACTTTCACCGACTCTTCAGGTAGATATAGTTTCACCGTAGTTTCCACCGATTCTATCTGGTTCAGAATGTTGAATAAATCTACCATGAAGTTCCCCATCGATACGATTAAAAATACCAGTCAGTTCGATATCATGATTCATGTAAGATCTGTTGAATTACCAGAGGTAAAAGTAAAAACCAAGAACTATCATTTAGATTCAATCGAGAACAGAAAGGATTATGCTAAATATTTCAACTACCGTAAACCTGCTATAAGAATTAGTGGCAACGATAATTATAGTCCTGGTGGAGTAGGCGCAGGTTTCGATCTGGATGAAATTATTAATATGTTCCGCTTCAAAAGAAACAGAAGTCTCGAAGCTTTACAGAGAAGACTTATACAACAGGAACAGGATCATTATATAGACCACAGATTCTCTAAGAACTTTGTTATCAAAATAACGAAATTAAAACAGCCTCAACTCGACGACTTCATGAACAAGTTCCGACCAGATTACGAGTTACTAAAACTCCTGAATGATATAGAACTTGGTTACTATATCGAAAAATGCTACGACCAGTATAAGTACCAGAACAGGAAACCATAACTATATTAAAAAGTAATGTTGCAAGTTACTGGTAACCGGCAACTTGCAACATTATTCTGATAGGCATCCCCATGTATTCTCCTAACTCCTTGTACTTGTATTCCTCTTGCCCCCTTGCTTTGTATTCTGTATAAACGTTAAGCATTAAGCGCTTTGCGTTCAGCTATATTAATTTGTGCCTTGTACATGTATTCCTATTGCCTCTTTGCCTATTGCCTCCTTGCCTTGTATTTGTATTACTTTGTGCCTCTGTGCCTCGTTGCCTTTGTGCCTTGTATTCTCCTCCCTACTCCACAACATAAGAAACAGTCCCATCTTTTTCATCCTTCAACTGAACCCCTAATGCAGCTAATTCATTCCTTATCTTATCACTTGTTACAAAGTCTTTCTTAGCCTTTGCATCTTTTCTGATATTAATCAATAGCTCCACTATACCTTCCAGTTTACCATTGGTATTCTGTTGCATAGAAGTAAATCCAAAGATGTCTTCCAGAAACAGTTTCATCTTTGTTTTCAGCAATTCAATAGTGGTATTACTTAGCGTACCATTCTCCAGCTGTTTGTTTTTTATACCATTAATTACAGGCACCAGTTCAAACATACTAGCCAGCACTTTAGCAGTATTAATGTCATCATCCATAAACTCATCAAACTCTGCCAAAAGCTTTACCACCTTAGCATCCAGCTCGGCATCTACAGGTGCTTGAAGACTATCAGCTGTAGAAAACTTATACAGATTTTCGTATGCTTCCCAAAGACGTTTCAATCCTTTCTCAGCAGCTTGCAAAGCCTCATTTCCAAAATCTAAAGTAGAACGGTAATGAGATTGAAGAATAAAGAAACGAACCGTCATAGGATGATAAGCTTGCTCCAGAATAGGGTGATTACCACTAAACAATTCAGTTAGTTTTATCACATTATTATAGCTCTTACCCATCTTACGCCCATTGATGGTAATCATGTTATTATGTACCCAGTATCTTGCAGGAGTCTTATGGTTACAAACGGTACTCTGTGCTATCTCACACTCATGATGTGGGAACTGTAAGTCCATACCTCCACCATGAATATCAAACACTTCACCAAGGTATTTTGTAGCCATCGCCGAACACTCAATATGCCATCCAGGGAAACCAACACCCCATGGACTTTTCCATCGCATAATATGTTCAGGAGCAGCATTTTTCCAGAGTGCAAAGTCGTTCTTATTTCTCTTCTCTTCCTGGTTGTCCAGCTCTCTCGTAGTCTCCAGTTGCTCTTCTATATTTCTACCACTCAGCATTCCATAAGGCAAGCCCTTCTTGGAATAATCGGTGTTATATTTCTCTACATCAAAGTATACAGAACCATTTGCAACATAGGCATAACCATCTTTAATAATTTGTTCTATCATGGTTATCTGCTCCACTATATGGCCTGTAGCAGTTGGCTCAATACTCGGAGATAAATTATTAAATTCCTTCATCGCCCAATGAAACAATCCGGTATACTTATGTACCAGTTCCATTGGCTCCAGTTTCTCCAGAATTGCTTTCTTGCTTATCTTATCTTCAGCCTCTCTTCCCTCTTCTTCAAAGTGTCCGGCATCAGTTATATTTCTCACATATCTTACCTTATAGCCAAGGTGGGTAAGGTATCGTAGCAACACATCAAAAGTAATATAAGGTCTCGCATGTCCCAGATGACTTTCACCACTTACCGTAGGACCACAAACGTACATACCTACCAGTCCAGGGGTGATAGACTTAAATTCCTCTTTGCTTCTCGAAAGTGTATTATAAAGTTTTAAACTCATGAAATCCTATCTAAATATTGAACCGCAAATGTAAATGCTAAAGGATTATCAACTTCAACGAAGTTTAAGGTATTATCAATAGCCATTTTCTTGTTACAAGTTACTGGTTGTTAGTTACAGGTTACTGGCAACTAGAAACTTGCAACTGTATTCTCCTATCTCCTTGTATTCTGTATTAGCGTTCTGCGTTCAGCTGTATTCCTCTGTGCCTTGTATTCTCTATTGTCTCATTTACTGTATTCAATTCAACATTTAAAATTCAACATTCAACACAATGTACCCTGTATTCACTATTGCCTCTTGCCTCTTTGCCTTGTAGTTACTGATTACTGGCAACTAGAAACTTGCAACTGTATTCTCCTATCTCCTTGTATTCTGTATTAGCGTTAAGCGTTCTGCGTTCAGCTGTATTCCTTTGCGCCTTGTATTCCCTATTGTCTCATTGACTGTATTCAATTCAACATTTAAAATTCAACATTCAACACAATGTACCATGTATTCACTATTGCCTCTTTGCCTTGTATTTCCCTCTTCCTGTTTCCTTTATTCTTTTTTTACTTAACCTTTGCAGCATGCATATCGATATTATTACTGTTGTACCAGCTTTACTCGAAGGGCCTTTTAGCCATAGCATCCTAAAAAGAGCTACCGACAAAGGTTTGCTCACCGTAGAATTGCATGACCTTCGCAAATGGGCCATTAATAAACATGGACAAATAGACGACTATCAATATGGCGGAGGTGCAGGTATGGTCATGATGTGCGAGCCACTGGCGAATGCTATCGACCACCTTCAGACGCTCAGAAAGTATGATGAAATAATTTACCTCACCCCTGATGGGACTACCTTAAACCAGAAAACTGCCAACTTTCTGTCCATGAAAGAAAACCTGCTGATGATCTGTGGGCATTATAAAGGAATAGATCAGCGTATTCGCGACCATTATGTAACCCGCGAAATCTCTATTGGCGATTATGTATTAAGTGGAGGAGAACTCGCCGCTGCAGTATTGGTAGATTCTATTGGAAGACTCATACCCGGTGTATTAAACGACGAAACATCTGCCCTCTTCGATTCTTTTCAGGATAATTTATTAGCACCACCAGTTTATACCCGACCTGCCGACTTCAGAGGCTGGAAAATCCCCGACATACTTATCCAGGGTGATTTAAAGAAAGTAGACGAATGGAGACTGGAACAATCTATAGAAAGAACAAAATCCCTAAGACCCGATCTCCTGAAAGATGATGAATAAAGAATAGCAGAAAGAAAAAGGAGTTAGGAGATAGAAAATAGGAGTCAGGAGAAATACATTAGAATCATAAATGTAAATATCCCAAAGTATTAATCTATAAACCACTCAATAATAAGTGTAAGCATTTACCATAGCAAGATGTATTAGCATTCCTCTTTGCCTTTGTATTATGTATTAGCGTTCAGCATTAAGCGTTCTGCGTTCAGCTGTATTCCTTTGTGCCTTGTATTAATTCTTAATTATCAATGGCGTTGTTGCATGAATCAAAAAAATCTTTAGGATAGAATTTTCCTATCCTTATTCAATTAAGCTACTTTTATACTAACTGGTTTGGCGACCTGAAGCATTACATTTAGGATTTTACAT
>CAIVPM010000205.1 GCA_903907815.1 uncultured Chitinophagaceae bacterium
GGTATAAAGTGCGTTTAAATAATCGCATTGTGTTTTCAATTTTGATATATCAATTTCAGATGAACTTTGTTTATGAGTACATGAATTAAGAAGTAATGCAACTAAAAATAAAATTGTAAATGTCTTTTTCATAATATAACTTATTGATTGCCTACTCTTTCAAAATGCAGTTTTCGGCTTCGCTGGAGAGTTTAAATAAAGCTCACAAAAAAATTAAAACAATTTGTTTATTATCTTCATTTAACAAAATTAGTATAATTACTCAGAAATAAATAATTCAAATAAATTTTAATTGTTAACGGGAAGATTATAAGAAGATAGCGGCAAGTGTATAATCCGCAAACAAAATAAGAATACAACTTACAACTACAGATTGAGTACTGGAACGGCCTATTTCTAGTGCTCCACCTTTTACATAATAACCAAAATAGGAGGGAATGCTACTTACAATAAAAGCATACGTATATGCTTTGTAACAAGCAAACTGAATATTATATAAATTAAGGTTTTGTCTTAATCCTACAATGAAAATATCGTGGGGAACAATGCCTGTAAAAGCACCTACCAGATAGCCTGCCCATATACCCAATACAGCAGAGATAACAATAAGTAAAGGAATAACAATAAGGGCGGCAACAATCTTTGGTAGTATAAGGTATGCCTTGGTATTGATACCCATAATTTCCAAAGCATCTATCTGTTCACTGATGCGCATATTGCCCAGTTCACTGGCTATCTTACTACCTATTACCCCTGCGAGTACTATACTTACGACGGTCGTAGAAAGTTCGAGAATCATACTGTCCCTAAGAATCTGTGCGATGGTAGAAGCGGGTACCAATGGACTAACCAATTGATAGGCAGTCTGTACTGTAGTTACCGCACCAAGAAACATAGAAATAATTACCACAATTGGTAAGGCGCCAAAACCCAGTTCGGAACATTGGTGCATTAATTCTTTCCAATACATTTTATTGTTCTCGGGCTTACTGAACATTCCTTTCAGCATCACCAGAAAGCCCCCTAAATGTGTAAATATTTTCATGTATTAGAATCTGATAATAATTATTGCGAAGCAAATTAAGGAAGTTTCTTCCATTCTATCAATTGTCTGCCCGAACCTTTTATTAAAGAGAATGCCCAAGCAGTGATAACAATACTACCTATAATACCACTAATAGAATCGGCCCAGAAGAGATGGAAGTATTTTGCCGCTAACAGGGCACATAGTGCAGTAATACTGGTGAATATATCAGCCAGTACGTGCATGTAAGCTGCTCTGATATTAAAGTCGCTATGATCGTGATCGTGGTGCAAAATCTTTGCGGAGATACTATTAACAATCAGCCCGATTATTGCTACAATAATAGCTTCGTTGAACTCGATATTAATGGGATGAATAATTCTGTCGATAGATTCGTACAGTACCGTGAGCGCTATAATCTGTAATACAATAGCATTGCTGAAACCTGCCAGTGATAACAGTTTTTCCTGATTAAAACTAACTGTTTTGGAGTGTATATATTTACGGGTAATTCTATAAGCCAGAAAAGTAAGTCCGATAGCAAATACATGGGTGCCCATATGCCATCCCTCGGCTATCAATGCCATAGATCTTGTGTACCAGCCACCGGCAATTTCCAGTAGCATGGTAGCAATAGCAATCATCAGCACCCATTGTGTCTTTTTCTCAAAAGAATGGTGATGATGTTCGTGTCCGTGATGATGATGGTGTTCGTGCTGCATGTATAATTTGACCCTTACTGGATTTATTGTTCCGAAATAGCCGGAACAAAGGCTTTGAATAGAACGGAGTGACCCGAAGATGTAATGCTATAGCTTTCGCCAGGCAAAACTGCAAACACTTCACCCGCTTTGATAACTATATTCTGATTGTTGCTGCCATTTACTACTACTCCGCCTTCTGTAGCGATAATGATTTCGAAGGAAGTAGAGATTTCGGTATATTTATTATCAGCATTCAGCTCTATTTTATTAATGCCAAAGTCGGGCACTGGACAAGGATAGTTCCTTTCCATAGAATCGAAGGCACCAAGGTGTTTACCCTTCATTACATTGGGGTGTATACCCTGGAACAAGGTATGTTTCATTAGTTCAGGAACATCTACATGTTTAGGAGTAAGACCACCACGTAGTACATTATCGCTATTCGCCATCAACTCGGCATTCTGACCTTCCAGATAAGCATGCGGTATGCCAGCTCCCTGAAAAATTGCCTCTCCTTTACCAATACGCACAATATTGAAGAAATAGATAGAGAATATACCACGATCAAGATTGGTATAATTATCGGTATGCTCGTACAGCTTAGCTACCCACCATCCTGGCATATCCTTGGATAGTTCATTGTTCAGTTTTCTTCTTACTTCTTTCTTTACCAAGGATGCAAGAATAGAATCTGCATCTTCCTGCGGCATTTCCATTACATATTGATAAAGACCTTTGTAGCCATCTCTTTTAAATAAAGGAAGCAGTACATTGAATTCGTGCAAGAGGCTAAGTGTGTCGGCTAGTTCCTGTTCGG
This sequence comes from uncultured Chitinophagaceae bacterium, assembly GCA_903907815.1. GTDB lineage: Bacteria > Bacteroidota > Bacteroidia > Chitinophagales > Chitinophagaceae > CANFLJ01. Next base: position 2,546 of record CAIVPM010000205.1, read on the forward strand.
GTTTAAAGCCATGCAGTAACCAGAATTCTTCGCTTAAAGCCACCATTACTTCGGGCTTATGATTCTTATCTTTATAATTTCTGTTAGGCGCATTTATAGGAACACCTGCAGCTTCTTCGGCTTCGAAACCTTTTACTGCTTCAGCTTTAGTTGGGTGTACCTGAATACTCAACATTTCGTGAACATCAAGTAATTTGAACAGGTATGGAAGTTCTCCAAATTTATCATTCACTGCCGTCGTAATTGTCTCGGCAGGACTTTCTTTTATCAGTTGATTAAGATTCACTTCGCCATTCTCGGTTAGTAACACAGAAGAAGCAGAAGGGTGAGCGCCCATCCAGTACTCGGCACAAGGCTTATTGTCGGGATTTGGATAATGCAATAGTTCGGGAATAAAATTAAACCCGCCCCAGGCGTAGTGTTGTACTTTACCTTTGAGTTTATACAGCTTGCTTTGTAAAGACATAATTTTAAAATTTAGTGTGTAAAAGTACTACAATGAACAACAATAAAGAAACAGGAAATTTAGGAGAGGAAATTGCGACTAAATTTTTAACAGAAAAAGGCTTTACATTATTGCATAGAAACTGGCGTTTTAGCCATTGGGAAGTAGATATTATTGTTAGTAAAGATCATAAATTACATTTTATAGAAGTTAAAACAAGGCATACCACTAAGTACGGCCAACCCGAGGAAAGTATTAAAAAAGATAAGATGAAGGCACTTAAAAATGCTGCTGAAGCCTACTTAAATCTGCATCCTCAGTGGAAATATATACAGTTCGATGTGGTAGCCATCATGCTATGGAATGATGAACCTAAAGAAATATTTTTGATAGAGGACATTTATTTCTAATCCTTTCTTCCCCTACATTTACCCCATGAAAAAGGTTGTTGTATTCGGTGCAGGAAAGTCTGCCACCGTATTAATAGACTTCTTTAAAGAAGTAACGATTGCTAAAGAATTTTCCGTTATAGTTGCTGATTACGACCTGGCCGTAGTGCAGGAAAAGGTAGGCTCGCACTATTGGGTGCAGCCCATGCAGATAGATATCAATAATGCCGATGACCGTAAGGCGTTGGTAGAGTCGGCAGATGTAGTGGTATCCCTTATGCCACCTGCATTGCACTATCTTATAGCACTCGATTGTATAGCTTACAAAAAGCATTTTCTCACGGCTTCTTATGTAGATGAAGCTATTCAGAAACATGCCCAGGAAATAAAAGATGCAGGTATTCTATTCCTGTTCGAAATGGGACTGGATCCCGGTATCGATCATATGAGTGCTATGAAGCTGATTCATAGTATTCAATCCAATGGCGGAACTATTACTTCCTTTACCTCCCATTGTGGTGGTTTGGTATCGCCGGAGAGTGATAATAATCCATGGCATTATAAAATTAGCTGGAATCCGAGGAACGTAGTATTGGCCGGAAAAGCAGGTGCTATTTACCGCGAACATAATGCGGTAGTGCAGCTCGATTATCATTCATTATTTAACAATAGAGCATTAGTTTCTACCCCCGGTGATGGTCATTGGGCCTATTATCCCAACAGAAATTCGCTGTCCTATATCCCATTATATGGTTTAGAATCTGCCGAAACTTTTGTAAGAACCACCTTGCGTCATCCAGATTTTATGTCGGGATGGAATGAAGTGGTGTTTCTGAAATTGACCGATGAAGAGAAAGTATATGAAACAGATGGCATGACTATGTCGCAGTTTTTTCAGGCACACTTTCTGCGTCATCATTTAACGGACTGGCTGAAGAATGTAGTGCAGAAATTGAATACCATAAAACATCATATCGAAGAGCTGATAAGTATGCCTGGCGAAGGCGATACCATGGTACGGGCTTTCTCTTTCAATGATGCCAATAATGAGGCTTATGAATATGTAACCAAATCGGAGGCGATAGATAATTGTATGAAACGTATTCATTCCATCAATACTACTCTGGAGCAACTGTTCTCCCTGGGTATGGCCGATGAAAATACCATCATCAATAAGGGGCTTTGTAGCGCTGCCGATGTCATGCAGTTTTCTATGGAGAACAACTGGAAGTTATTCCCGGAAGATAAGGACATGATTATTATGAAGCATGAAATTGAGTACCTTCAGAATAGTAAGAAACACTTGGTAGAAAGTACCCTGGTGGTAAAAGGAGAGGACAGTAAAAGAACTGCTATGGCTAAAACAGTGAGCTTGCCATTGGGTATTGCTACCGTGTTATTGCTGGAGAATAAAATACAACTACAAGGGTTACAGATTCCTATACTGCCCGAGATATACGAACCGGTACTGGAACAGCTGGAAACCTATAGTGTGAAGTTTGTAGAGATAGAACGTGAGTTGTAATAAAAGGAGGTAGGAGATAGAATATAGGAGATAGGAGAATACAAATACAGAACATTGAACCACGGAGTCACAGCGGCACAGAGGCGCACGGAGTTTTGTTTAATACAAATTCAGAGGACAGAGAGAATCGCATGCGATTGAGCTATTTTGAAAACTGTTAAATGTGTTAACAAATATTTTGCACTTCTTAGGTATAGAGGTATTGTTCTTCAGGATGGAAGACTGAATATAGGCGTTGATTTACTTTTTATGCAAGGTGATTGATGCATTATCCAATATGGCAGACCAAAGCACCACGCTGCGCACTTGATTATCCAATATGGCAGACCAAAGCACTACGCTGCACATTTAATTATCGCATATGGCAGACCAAAGCACCACGCTGCATACTTGATTATCCAATATGGCAGACCAAAGCACCACGCAGCACACTTAATTATCGCATATGGCAGACCAAAGCACCACGCTGCATACTTGATTATCGCATATGGCAGACCAAATCACCACGCTGCACACTTGATTATCGCATATGGCAGACCAAAGCACCACGCTGCGCACTTGATTATCACGTATAGTAGTCTTTTTTTGACCTGAACTTACTCTCAAGTTTTCAGGCACAGAAGAGTGCTTATTAGCACAATAAGCCTTAAGTGCATCAAAATAGGACGATTGTTACCAATAATCGTCCTTAAGTGAATCAAAATAAGACGACTTTTATCAATAGTCGTCCTTAAGTGAATCAAAATAAGACGACTTTTATCAATAGTCGTCCTTAAGTGCATCAAAGTAAGACGACTTTTACTAATAGTCGTCCTTAAGTGAATCAAAATAGGACGATTGTCTATCAAAATAGGCCTTAAGTGCTTCGTAAATGGCCTAATGCAGTTTTTTAAGTATTTATTGGGTTCAAAACTACCATTTTGGGTACTAAATTTGATTATTTTTTCCGTCCCCAAAATCTCATTTCACATAAATAATTTAAATGGAACATTTTATTGGAGAAATTTACTTGGTTGTAAAGCTTCCACAATAAAAGGCTACATATATTGGCTAATGATATTAAACAAGAAGGCATTACTCTGCAAAGGGTAGTGCATTTATTTTAAAATCGGTATTAAATATATAGTGGGTACATTTGTAGCAAAGCATATAAGATGACAGACAATGAATTGAAAGAATTGGTAGCAGGGCTGGCTGTGTCAAATGCAGAGAATGCCCAGGGGCTATCTGTTTTAAGAGCACTGTTCAGAGAAACAGATGAACAGATAAATAAAACGGATGAGCAGATGAAAAAAACAGATGAGCAGATGAGAAGAACAGTTGAGCAGATGAGAAGAACAGATGAACAGATGAAAAGAACAGATGAACAGATGAAAAGAACAGATGAAAAGCTGGAAAGAATTGGTATTCGTATGGGGAATATTGCAGACAATAATGGTATGAATGCTGAAGAATATTTCTTTAATTCACTGGAAGCTAAACCTTTTCTTGGGGGCATTAAATATGATGATGTGAAAAGAAATGTTTACTCATTTAAACAAAAACTGGAAGATGAATACGATATAGTTATGTATAATGGTAATTGTATAGCCCTGATTGAATGTAAATATAAAGCCCATGAAAATGATTTAAGAAAACTAATGGATAATAAAGTAGGAAACTTCAAAGAGCTTTTCCCTTACTACAAGGATTATAAAATTTATCTGGGACTTGCAAGTTTTTCTTTCTATCCTGAACTGGAAGAAATGGCTAAAGAAAAAGGTGTTGCTGTACTTAAACAAAAAGGGGATGTGATGGAAATAGTTGCCGAAAATCTGAAAGCTTATTAAGCTTTCTCAATAAAAGCTGCATATGTTGGCTAAAAATATAAAACACAAAATGCACTATTCTGTAATAGGATAGTGCATTTTCCTTTCCCGCAAAGTCTCCTTTCCCGCAAAGTCTCATTTCCCCTAAACTATTTTTAAAGTGGAAGGTTTCACTGGGGAAATTGACTTGTAGGTTAAGCTTTCTAAATAAAAGCAGCATATATCTGCTAATGATGTAAAACACTAAGGCACTAATCTGCAAATGGTGGTACTTTCAATTGTTTTATATTTCTAACCACTGGTAAACACTTATATTTGTTTTTCAAATGTTACAATGAGTACTTTAGAATTGAAGGTGTATGATATATTAAAATCAAAATTTACTGAAAAAGAAGCTTCAGATGTAATTGAATATGTTCAAACTAAAGTAAAAGAGACAGTTGAAGAAAAAATGGTACAAAGTCAGATTCTTCAATCAAAAGATTTAGAAATATTGAGAAAAGAAATAAAAGAGGATTTTGCAAAAGTTGATGGAAGATTTTCCGAAACAAAAATTGAAATTCTAAGATGGATGTTTGGAATATTTTTAGCTATGATGATGGCAATTGTTGGATTATATTTTAAGAAATAAATAAAGCTACAATAAAAAAGTTATAAAAAAAGCACTACTCTACAAAGAGTGGTGCTTTTTTATTTCATTTATACTATTTCTTTTGAATTCCATTGTTTACCTGATCTTTTGCTTTTCTTTGTGCCAATAATTAGGAGCGTTTACATGAAGTATCAGATAGGAGACGAGATAATAGTTCTTCACAGTCACGAAGAAGGGAAAGTGGTAGAAATAATGAATGATAAGATGGTGATGATTCAGGTAAGGGGCGTAAAGTTCCCTGCCTACATGGATCAGATTGACTTTCCATACTTCCATCGGTTTACTAAGAAAAAAGAGGAGGCACCAAAACCTCCTAAAATTTATATTGATCAGATACCCAAAGAGAAACCTAAGAAAAGCGAAATTAAAGCGGCTGAAGGAGTATGGGTTTCTGTAATACCTAAGTTTTCATTTGATGAGTTTGGTGATGAAGTGGTAGATCTGTTAAAGATATACCTGGTTAATAAAACCAATGATGCGTACAACTTTACTTACGATCAGGAATCTCTGGGCGATAAGTCGATGGCATTAAAGAATACCATACTGGCATTTCAGGATTTTTATTTGCATGATATAGACTTCAGTGATATTAGTAACAATCCTGTCCTTCAATTTACTTTTGACTTGGTGCAGCCCGTAAAAGGAAAGGTGAAAGATGCTCCTTATAATTTAAAATTAAAAGCAAAGCAAATATTTCAGAAGGTGGAAGAATTAAAGGAAAAGAATCTTCCTGCCATCAACCTGCCTTTGTTTACCGAACTGCCGGAAGTAGATACCAGAAAACCAGAAGCAATAGGGATATTAGCTTCGCCTAATTATCGCCCTCAACCAAGAAACAATTCAGGGGAAGTGAAAAGTGTGGTTGATCTGCATATAGAAAAACTTACAGACAGCTGGAAGGATATGACCAATTATGAAATTCTGATGATGCAGGTAAATGAGTTTGAAAAATGCTACGAAGCAGCACTTGCCAGTTATCAGAGAACCCTGATAGTTATTCATGGGGTAGGAAGTGGTAGATTGAGAGACTTTATTCATGATGAACTGAAAACTAAAAGAGAAGTTAGTTCTTTTATCAATCAATATGACCCCAGATTTGGATATGGAGCTACAGAAATTTTCTTCAAGTAAATAGCGTAAAAGCTACCAATAGTCTACTTTTCTATTTTATAACACCAACGTTGTAATTTACCTTCAAAGTCGAAGGGGGTAGTCTGTTTAGTAATATCTTTAATGGTAGTTGCTTTTATGGCTTCTTTATCTATCTGAAAGGTAGTAAGATTGGTACTAAAATAAACGGTTCCACCATCATTCAATATTTTAATACAATTATTAATCAAAGACACATGGTGTTGCTGAACATCAAAAAAGTCTTTCATTTTCTTACTATTGCTAAAAGTAGGAGGGTCAACAATGATGATGTCAAACTTTGGCCCAGCATACTTCTCCAGATATTGAATTACATCTTCTCTTAAGAAAATGTATTTATCAGGGTCAATTAATGCATTTGTTTTAAAGTTTTCCTCTGCCCATGAAATGTATGTATTGGACATATCTACAGAAACTACTTTACTGGCACCTCCAATAGCAGCATAAACGGAAAAAGAACCGGTGTAGCAAAACAGGTTTAATACTGATAAATCTTTACATTGATCTTTTACCATTTTTCGGGTAATACGATGATCCAGAAATAAACCAGTATCAAGATAGTCGTCCAGATTTATCCTGAATTTCATGCCATTTTCCAATACTTCAAAGAATTCCTTTACACTATCAACCTTTTCATATTGCTGGTTGCGGTGATCCATCTTTCTACGTTGTTTCAGGTAGATATTGTTGATATCCACCTCTAAAATTTTTATAACAACAGCCAGCATATCGTCCAGCCAAAGATTATGTTCTTCATCGGTCATGCCATGCCTACGCAGGTATTCTGCTATATATACTTTATCGCCATATAATTCTATGCAAACAGGAAATTCAGGTATGTCGTGGTCATAAACACGCCAACAGGATACCTCCTGTTTTGTTGCTTGTTTCTTTTTATGTTTAAAAACTTTTGTAAGTCTGTTTTCGAACATACTTAACTTTTCCTCTTTGTAAGCCATGATATTATTGAACGAATAATCGGCGAATTAACGGATAATAATGATATAAGCTAAGCTAAACACACTTTATCTCGTAAGTCCCCCATATGATCTGTATTATTATTCAAAAATTAATGAAATATGCCATTTTGAACCTGTAAATAGGGTGTGTATAAGCGATTTAAACTTGAGTACAGTTGATAATTTCTACTTTTGAGCATCAATAGCTTTGTTAAAAGTACTATTTAAGCATTCTATAAAGCTTGTTTTTATCACTCAAACGTTACATTTGTCGCTTTAAATAGAATATGCGGTTATTTTTCTGTACAATAGTGCTGGTATTTTCCCTTGCTTCCTGTTCCAATAAATTTGGGACTGCATTGAAGAGCAAGGATAATGAATATAAATATAAAATAGCTGAACAATACTACGCCAACAAACAATATGGGTTTGCACAACAACTATTCGAGCAATTATTTCCCTATATAAAAGGTACTGATCGTTACGAAGATATGTATTACAAATTTGCCCTTTGTTTTTATAATGACAAGGATTATGCAAATGCAGAGAATATATTTAAAACCTTTGCTGAAACTTTCCCTGCAAGTAAAAAAGCAGAAGAAAGTGAGTATTACAGAGCGTATTGTTATTACAAACAGTCTCCTAAAGTGGAGTTGGATCAGACTACAACCCGTAAAGCAATGTCTTTAATGCAGGCATTTATTAACGGTCATCCAGGTTCGGCAAGAAATAAAGAAGCAAACGATATTATAGACGTTTGCAGAGAGAAACTGGAACTGAAAGACTTTAAAAGTGCTGAATTATATTATAATGTAGGGCAGTTTAGAGGAGCGGCTACTGCTTTCAACAATTTATACGAAGATTTTCCTGATTCTAAGCGTGCAGATGAATATAAATTACAAGTTATCAAATCTTATTATAAATTTGCAGAACTTTCGTGGCCAGACAAACAGGAAGAAAGGTTTAATAAAGCATTAGCAGAATGCACGGACTTTGTGGAAAGATTTAGAGAAAGCCAGTATCTGGAAGAGGTGAAAAAATACAAACAACAAACAATTGATTATTTAAATAAAATTAAAGCTAAAAATGAGCAAGATAAGAAAACAAATAAGTCCTAATACACCAACTACTGCTGAAACC
>CAIVPM010000206.1 GCA_903907815.1 uncultured Chitinophagaceae bacterium
ATTATCTTGTATGAAAAAGATTTTATATGGTATGATAATATTAATTTATTGAACCAGAACGCTTAAATCTTGAACGAAAAGGAAGGATGTTGTACAAGAAAATCATTTTATGGTACTGTAAAACAATATTCCTTTAAGAGAATAAATTTTATTGGTACTAAAAAGAATTATTCCTGTAAGAGAATCCTTAATGGTGAAATGAAATAAAATTGGGTACGATACTAACTGCCTGGGTATGCCTGTAAAAATATAGTGTATGAAACAGGAAACCTTTGGTTTTCAAGAACAAAAATCCAATTTGGTAATGGACTGCTTTTGAACGATTGCTAAAAGGAATAGTTTGCCGGAGAATGGCTTTTGGCAGTAGTGCTAAAGTTATTTGTTGGTGAGCCTATGCGGGCTAAACAATATTATCGTGGGATATCTGCTGCTAAAAAAGGTAATTTATTAATCAGAGTCATAATAATTAATTTTAAGAAAGCGAACGTAGCTATAATAAAAACAAGATGCAAGCTTTTTAAAAAATATATTTAAAATACTTTAAAGTATATTATTTAGCTTATTAAAAACGTTAACTGTTTATTATATACTGTTTGTTGTTTGCTATTCTAAATTTGCAATATGATGAGGAAAATTTTACTACTACTTTTATTTTTCTGTCCCATTGTTTTACTTGCTCAGAATCTTACTGGAATCTGGAGAGGAAACTTTTCCCAAAAAGACTTTAATCCACTCACGGGCGATTTTACAGATGATAATTATAAATATGAAGCTCAGATATTTCAAAAGGGGGATAATTCTTTAGATGGGGTAACTTATTCTTATAAAAAGACGGAGTTTTATGGTAAAGCCAGTTTACATGGATTAGCTAACTTTAAAACAAAGAATATTATTATAAAAGAAATCAGGCTGATAGAACACCATTCAAACAATAGCAGATCGTCTACTTGCTTAATGACTTGCTATCTGGAATATGTAAAAAGAGGGAAACTAGAAATCTTAACCGGCACTTATACCAGCATAAATACAGATTCTAAAAGTGGCAATAATTGTGGTGAAGGAACAGTTTATCTGGAAAAAGTAGAAGAAAGTGATTTTGATGAAGAAAGTTTTTTATCAAAAAAAGGGAATCATCATTCCACAAAACCAAATTCTACTGTAAAAGATACTAAAAAAACGCCTAATAATAGCACAGCAACTATTCATAAAGATCCCCAAAAAGTAATTAAGAAAGATAATACACATTCGAACGGTACGGTGAATAACAAACCAAAACCGAATAATAATCCTATTAAAAATGCAACTGCTAAACTTAATACGCCTCATAAGAACAATGCTGCGAATAATACTGCGCTTAATTCCAAGAATTTACATGACACAAAAGCCAGAATTGACTCTGCTGTTTTAGCTATCAAGTCGGGAAAAGTAAAACCTGGTGCCGAAAAGTTTGTTTTAAGGAATAAGATTGATAATCAAATGGATACGTTCTATAAGTTTCAAATAGATACCACCATTTATGTATATGATTCACCTAACAATAAACGTACAAGAAAGAACAATGGAGATAGTACCACCAGTAATCCTATCACTTCTTTAGAAGAGTTTCAAAAACATGCAATTGAAGAAAATCAATTGCCTAAACCTTTAGCTGAAAGGGAGAATAAGCTTGTAAACACCATTAATATTGAAGAAAAAGAGGTTAAAATAGACTTTTACGACAACGGAGAGATAGATAATGACACTATTTCGGTGTACGATAACAATAAACTGATTGTAAAT
>CAIVPM010000207.1 GCA_903907815.1 uncultured Chitinophagaceae bacterium
CGAACGCAACACAGTAAATATTCTTTTGTGTGTAGGTAAAGGAATAGGACCTGTTACTACTGCTCCGGTTCCCTTAACTTTTTTAACGATCTTCTCTGCAGATTTATCTACTAAGCTGTAATCGTAAGACTGTAATTTAATGCGTATTCTCTGCGACATAGTTTAATTCTTTTACCTTTAATTTCGAAGAACGTTCGATACCCATATTTCGATTGGGGATGCAAAAGTAGGGGGATGGATTCAACTGGCAAAGTTTTTTATTAAATATTTTCAAAATAGTTTGCTGTAACCCTGTTTTATCGCCGTTAGTTAGCTTTAAACCCTTTCATACGGTAGGTTTCAGAGATTTAAAAATCTTTAAAAAAATATCTATAAACTGATCATATACTTAGCTACACTACTTATTTACTACGCGTATTTTTGCCATTTTTGTGGTTCTACAGATTATTTGCACATTTTACAGCACGTTATAATAGTATTTTAATGTCCCTTGAATCGGTACTTTAATATGGCATTTATACCTCCGAATCAAGTTTTCTGGACTTTATACGTCTTCATTGCTCCAATTACCTGACTTTCTTCTGTTGTGTTTGGGAATAGAAAATAACTTGGTGCTTCTATTGGATCTACCTGGGTAATCTCTACTTCTATCACAGACTGAATAGGAAACTTATCCGTAAAAAGATTTGTTAATGGCTTTAGTTTTAATGCAAAACCATGATCCTGCGAAGCAATTATAGTAGCTATCCCTTTTAACTTATACCCCTTCTGAACAAAAATATCTACAAAACTTACACAAACATTTGGATTCTCCTGTATATTCTTAATACTATTGTGCGAAGCAATATTGGCTATTAATAAAGTAGTATTGTTTATGCTGGTAAATATTTCTTTTGGGGAAACATTTGGAATAAGCTCTTTGTTGCAGGTTGCCAACCAACATAAAACACTTTTATCGATATAATCTTTCACTTCCTCTGAAATCATATATATTATTAGTTCTTATTTTAACCCAGTTTTTTCAACTTAACGATTTGTATTCAAAAACTTAATAGCCCCTTGATTCCACAATTTCTTTCTTTGGCCTTACAAATACTTTACCTGGTGTTCTGGCCAATGCAGGATTCCAGTCATAGTTTACATCTCCTAATTTTACGCCTATGAAAGTCTGATTGGTTTTATTGGCGCTTAAGCCTATATAACTAATGCTATCTTTGAAAGGAAAAGGATTTGTTGTATCGGGGAATTGATAACTGCTATCTACAAAAGCCCATAGTCTGTTTTCTTTGGTGGTACTGTTGGTAAAGGCAGTATCAATACCCAGTATTAAACGTTTCATATACACCAGATCGAGGGTAGTTATTTTACCATCTCCATTTACATCGGCGGCTATTATTTTATACGGATTATTTAGTTTGTTCTTGCCAAGTATGTGGCTTTGGGTTAATGCTAAATCTAAAGTAGTTACACCGTTGGTTTTATTGATATCGTTGTTTTTGGATTGCCTTGTTGAATAGTTTTTTCCACTGATTAATTCGTATAGATAGTTCCCTGAATTCAGCAAACTAATAGTTGTTGCTCCAGATATATTTAATAAAGCATTAGATATATTAAACCCTTTGGGGCTAATCGTTTTACCAGATATGTACCAACCTTGCTGCACCACCAATATTATAGTATCGGAATTAATAGTATCATTTACAATACAAGGGTTATTATTAACAAACCTGCACCATATACTATCTCCATTATGCATAGCAGAATCAACATAAACTGCGGTATCAATACCTACTTTTATTTTATTTTTATACC
>CAIVPM010000208.1 GCA_903907815.1 uncultured Chitinophagaceae bacterium
GCATTTTGCATTCAGCGTTCTGATTTAATGCATTTTTAAATTTCAAATTCCCCAATTTTCAAATTTGTATTCCCTGCTAATCCGGCTTTTATTTTTGCGCTTATCTTTTTTAGTTTAGCATCCACTCTTACTATTCTGGCAAATTTGCAATACACAGCTTTTGCTTCTTCCAGCACCAACATAAAAGAGTTGATAATTTGCCAGTTATTGCTTAAATTCTCTACCTCATTTACATGAGATTCCATTTCTTTTATATCGTATTCTATTTGTGTAAGCTGCTTATTTAATTCTCTGGTTCTGGCAGCATGTTGGTCATGAGTATGAGTTGATTGCAGCGCTTTTTTTTCTAAGTCTTTTTTGTATAATTCTATTACAATTTCTGTTTTCGATTTTACGTAATTACGAGCACTTACTCGGCTGCTACTTACGTGCCATGCATTGCAATACATACAGTAGTAACTTCTTACAGGACAAATACCCGTTAATTCTTTTATTTCCTCACTATTAAACCTCATAAAAGTATTAGCCTTCTTTTCTGTTTCAAAAACCATTTTAGGTTTACCACAATCCATACAGAATACTCTATTTTTAGTAGGTTTCATAACATTACATTTTTAATTGTTTAATAATGATTATTTAATCCAATTGTAAATAAACCTCAGTTAGTATTCTCTACTACAAGTATGATGTTTATGATTTCAGTTTTTATTTTTTTAATTTTTGCATTTGTTCTATTTTAAAAATTTGTATTCTTTAGCACATCAGCAAATTAGCAAAATAGCACATTAGTATTTTAGTATTCCTCTTGCCTCCTGCCTTGTATTCATTAGCACATCAGCAAATTAGCACATTAGCTAATTTGAATTAATATTCCTCATGAATAATTGTGTTCTGATTTTTTATCTTAGCATAAATCTCCGATAGGGTAGCGGGTTCATCAAAGTGATATTTTATTCCCAGTCTTTGTCCAAGAATATTCGCATCTAATTCTGGCAATGCTTTAAACTCTTTACGGGCAATTAATCTACCCGGTCTTAGCAAAGCAGCATCCAGTTGTTTTAAATCTACATTAAACGTACATATTATCTGTAGCTTAAGCATATCATTCAGCAATCCATCCGACATATTCAAGAGGTTAGTAATTCCTTGTACCCTTCCTTCATTATGACGAGCTACTAATAATGGCTCTGCATCTTCTATTAACAATACACAGGTAAGGTTTCTTTCAGAATAACTAGCAACTGTATTGGACAAAAAAGTCATGAAACCCGGTTCCGATAAGTAATCTACCATGTTAGGGGGCATATAAATAACGATCTTGTTGGCTAATGCCATTTCCCTAAGTAAATGGCGTATATAATATGTTTTGCCAGTACCCGGTATTCCATGAAAGAGGACTAATCCTTTATGTTCTTTAGTAAAACGATTAATTAGATCGGTATGAAATTGTTCGAAACCAAATCCATAATTTACATCTAAGTCATCAATCTCAAAGTTGTCGTTTACATAGTGCGATTCCAGACTAAATTTATTGCTGGCAACTTCAACCATAAATATCTCAGGCTTTTCTGGAATTTCGGGTAACATACATTTTTCCAGAAATATGGTAATGTCATGTTCTAAACCATATATGTCTCGTTTACCCGAAGCTTCACTAGGATAGAGCATTATTACATTACTTGTTCTTACCAAACCATCGCTACCTATATTGTATTCCTTCATAAAATCGGGTATTTCGAATTCCTCCGAGTCTATTTCTCCTATTTGAGATACATGTAATAAATAACCTTTGTTTTCTCTGAAAGTTAATGTATACCGTATTAGCTGTTCTCCATTACTATTCACTGTAGTGTGGGAATGAATTACTTGTGCCTCATCATATTTGGTAATTTCTTTTAATAATGCTATTGCTTCAATATTATTACCTGCAAACAATATCTGGCTAGGTATTTCTTTATTGTACAGCATGTAATATCCGAAATAAGGGAAAAGTTCTGCGATACTGCTTTTTTTAGCAATCCATTTTGCTTGTTTCAGGGTAATATCATTGCTATTATAATGGTCGTTTTCAGCAATTACATATTCAAAAATACAACGGTCATCTGTAGGTACTCTTTTTGGATTAACAAGTATAATTGGAGTTTCGAAATCAAGGCTTTGCGGCTGCAAAACTTTGTTTTCTCCTGCATAAGTAATTTTTCTTTTAAAAACACTAATAGGTTTATTACAGAAATAATTAATTTTCAATATCCAGTTTCCATATGGGTCATTTTCTGCATTTGTTTTATAAAAAGTAATATCGTTTCTTTTATTGTAAGGCTCTATTCTGTTTCCTTCGTTATCAAAACTTTTAGCATAAGAAGTAGTATTAATGATGTTCCCATCTAAATCTACCTGGTACGATTCAATTGTTTCTCCTTTTAGATTAGCTAAATATTTAGATCGGGACGTAACAACGCCATTTGCATCTGTGCTGATATGGTCTTCATAAAATTTGTTGGGAGATAGTTCTGTATATATCCTGTTTGAAACAGTATACAATTCGTCCTCAGTATTATATTGATCCGTTCTTATACATTTTTCATTTTCATCATAATGCCAGGTAATTCTATCTGTTTGTTTATCTGATGAATCAAAATGTATCATTTCTAAAACCTTACCCTTTTCATTATTCTTCCTTAACGATTTGCGCTCTAGGCTACCATCTTTTTGGTGTATATAACTTTCTATTTCATAACCATTTTCGTCAAAAATATCGGTCATAATTTCATTTGTAAGAATGGATTCCGCTTTTATAAACATTCCTTTATCATTGTAGGTCTTTCGTTGGTGATAATTCCAGTGATAAGCATCCTTCGGTTCAGCTATATATATAAGGCCAAACTTTTCCATTATTTCATGATGAATATTTTCCACTTCTATAACCGGACCCAATAAGTCATCCTTTTCTAAATCAGTAATATTATTTTTCATCATTTGTATTTTAAACGTTTAAAATGTTCAAGTAGTTTAAGAGTTTATTTCTGTATTTTTATTCTCCTATCTCCTGTATCCTGTATTCCCTATTGCCTCTTTGCCTATTGCCTCCTTCCCTTGTATTCATTAGCTAATTACCTAGTAGTCTTCATGTATTATCGTATTCTTATCCTTCAGTTTAGCATAAATTTCTGAAAGGGTAGTAGGTTTACGGAATCGGAAATTGATACCAAGTCTTCTGGCTAGGATGTTAGCATCCAGTTCTGGTAATGCCTTAAATTCTTTTCTGGCTATCAATCTACCTGGTCTTAACAGTGCAGGATCCAGTTGTTTCAGTTCAACATTAAACGTACAGATAATTTGTAGTTTCAGCATATCATTTAGTATGCCATCGGTCATGTTCAGCAAATTGGTAATGCCTTGTATTCTATTACCTGTTTCTCTGGTTATTAGCAGTGGTTCGGCATCTTCTATCAGCAATACACAGAAATAGCCTTGTGCCGAATATCCATTTACAGTTTGTGTAAGAAAAGTCATGAAGGCAGGTTCTACCAGGTGGTCTACTATATTGGGAGGCATGTAAATAACTCGTTTGTTGGATAAGGCCATTTCTCTCAGCAAGTGTCTTATATAAAAAGTTTTACCCGTACCCGGTAGACCATGAAAAAGTACCAGCCCCTTATTTTCTCTACGGAATCTGTTCATCAATTCCTGGTGAAATTTCGAAAACCCTGTACCATAGCTTAAGTCAAGATCACTTATTTCAAAATCATCTTTTATAGGGTGGGCTTTCAGACTAAAGTTTTGCTGTTCTTCCTCTACCATGTATATTTCTGGTTTCTCTGGTATCACTTCCAACGTACATTTTTTGATATAGCTTCTTATTTCCGCCTCAAATTCAACATTTCTATTTCCAGTACTATCATTTGGATGAAGCAATGAAATAGTACTTAAATAAACTACATCACTATTTCTGTCATAATCATCTGCTATAAATGCCGGTACATGATATTCATCGCTGTTTTTGGTATGTATTCCAGAAGCTGTTACCAGATATCCTGGATTGCCCGGAAATGCAAGGATGTATTTATTAGTGAATGCATACCATGAATCATATCGACCTTTTGTATCCTGAATATTTTGTGCATTCATACTGATTTTAAGTTCTTTTAAAAGTTGTAGTGCATCTATATTGGCCAAAGAATACAGTAGCTGAGAAGGGAATTCATGATTTTTGATAGTGTAATAACTCGAGATAGAAAATTGGTCTACAGAGGGTGATCTATCAGTAAGCCATTTTACATCTTCTTTTTCCAGATCAGCATTAAAAATTTCTTCCTCTATATCCTCATCAGTATCTTCCACTTTATGTTCATCAGGATCGTTTATTATTTTAATCAGTACATCAAATATTACCTCCTTATCAAAAATGTCTTTAGGATAAGGTTCATGGTAATAAAGTATATCCCTGATAATGATTTTTACAGCTATTCCCTGATAGAATAAAGTATCTTTAATCCAGTTGCCGTGATGATCTTCTTGTTTGGTAGAAGTATAAATTTCTTTTTCGTATTGGTTAGCATATTTTCTACTCAAATATTCACCATCGGTATCAAATAAGTCATCGTTATTGGTTACTTTTTTAATAGATCCATCGGGTTCCAGTTCTGTTCTTTCTACGCAATGTCCTTTACTGTTTAGCTGTTGCTTGCTCCAGTAAGTAGTTTCCCCAGCGGCATTGGTTCTTCTTTGTTCAATACTTTCTTTCCAGTTATGGCCGGTATCAAATGTAAAATTAGTATTACCAGTAATCTGGTTGTCTTTATCAAATTCAGTATAAGTAATTAGATTACCCTTTTCATTATACAATCTTATTTGTCTGGTTTGCAGAACCGAAAATGCATCGTAGTTAATAATTTCAAACAGTAAACCTTGATCATTATATGTTCTAACAGATCTGGAGACTAAATTATGGTCATTATCAAAAGCTTCGTCTGCTATTTCTACTCCTGCTGCATCAAAAAAACGCCTGTATTTATGTTTGCTACTGGTAGTGTCTTCCAATAATTTAGTGCCTTTTTCGTCATACTCTTTCATGGTATTATTGTCTTCTATATAATCTCTGAAAGGGTTACTGATATAAACTTTGCCATCTTTCATAAAACTATGGTAGTGGCATACCATTACTTTATGTACAGGGCCTTTCAGTAGGTCTTTCTCTACATCAGTAAAATATACTTCAGTTGTATTATGCTGTATAATATTTCCATCGCTATCTACCGATGTTTTATGATTTTTATCTGTTTGCATAAGTTGTTGTTTTTATTGCCGTTTTAGGGTAAATAAAATTAGGTTAGTATAAAAAAAGGAGAATCCAGCATCCCCACTGTACTCTCCCTTATCAATTCATAATTATTAATTCATAATTTATAATTGGCTGATTGTATTCACTGTATACCTCCTTGCCTCCTTGCCTTGCATTCATTAGCACATCAGCACATTAGCAAATTAGCTAATTAACTTCTTCATCCTCACCACAAAACTATTCTTCACCCTTCTTATTATTTTTACTTTCAGAGTAAACTGCACAAATCCAGCAGCTGTTACAACAAAAGTGCAAATGCCAGCTTTATGGGTAATTAAAGAAATCATACCCAAAGAATCAGTATATAAAATGTCAATCTTTTTCTTCTTTTGTTCTGTAATTATGGCTGTAACTATAGCAGTCCCATCAGCATCATTCACTACAGCAATTTCAACCGGAGTATGTCTTACACCAAGTACAATCACTTTCGATGCTGCTACTAATCCCTCATACATTTCCGGATCTTCATTCTCCCAGTCACTCTTTCCCAGAGTTAGAATATTAGCAAC
>CAIVPM010000209.1 GCA_903907815.1 uncultured Chitinophagaceae bacterium
TAACCTTACAATCCTTCAAAGTCCAAGGATTTAAATCATTTAATATTATAAACTGGCAAACCGCAACAGAAATAAACACCTCTCATTTTAATATTCAAAGAAGCACTACCGGCAAAGACTTTACCACAATAGGAAAAGTAACTGCAAAAGGAGCAAGTGAATATTCTTATCAAAATGCCCTCACGACTGACGATTCACGATTCACGAAATTTTATTATCGCCTTCAAATAGTTGATAAGGATGGCACTTTAAGTTATTCTGAGATAAGAGAATTATCCATTCTCAATTCACCATTATCCATTATTCCTAATCCTGCAAAGGATAACCTAAGAATAAGTGGTATTAATCTTAAACAAGTAAAATTATTAGACAATCTGGGTAGAGTAGTTGCAGTTAAAGAAGTAACAAATTCAAACTCTGTTAGCATACCCGTTAGCCATATAGCAAAAGGAATATATATGGTACAAGCTACCTTTAAGGATGGTAGTGTAAAGACGGAGAAAGTAGTAGTGGAATAAAAATAAAAGCTGTTAATGCTAACATGGGGCTACATTTGTAGGAATATAAAACTATGAGCACTTTAGAATTAAAGGTTTACGAAATATTCAAATCAAAGTATCCTAAATAGGAAGCTTCTACGGTAATAGAGTATTTTGATATTAAAGTTAAAGCAATAGTAGCAGAAAAGATGGAAGGTTATCAATCATTACAAAATAAAGATATGGAAAGCGTACAGAAAGTAATCCATACGGTATTTGCATCAAAAGTAGATTTAGCGAATACAAAAGCAGACATAATTAAATGGATGTTTGTATTCTGGATTGGGCAGGTAGCAGTAACGTTCGGTTTAATATTAATTTTTCTAAAAAAGTAACGTAACATAAAGTTTTATATAAAAGCACTACTCCTAAAACAGTGGTGCTTTTTTGTTTTATGTAGGCAACGAACTATAAAAGGTATATTCGTGAAAATTGAAGATCATGGGTTTAGTATATGCAGATATAGAATTGATTAATGCTGATGATGTAGCTTTAGCTCGGAAACATATAATAGGGGAAGAAGAAATTAAGAAAATTCACCTTAATATGCTGGCAAATAGTGGTGCATATATGATGGCTATAAACGAGAATATTCAAGCCATATTGCAACTACCTTTTGTAGAAAAAAGAAAAGCAGTAATGGCAGATGGTTCTGTAGCAGAATATGATACTGTAGGTCCTGTAATTGTGAAGTTTAAAAATAGAACTGCGGTCTGTAATGCCTTTGTTTTAGCTGGAGATGCTGAACCTCTTCTGGGTAGTATTCCTATGGAAGAAATGGATGTTGTTATTTATACTCATAAGCAGGAACTGGTGGTAAATCCAGAACACCCTGAATATGCTGTTTTGAAAATGAAATAACTGTATTATTAATAGCAAAAAAATACCTCAGCATGAATATTCATACTGAGGTATTTTTTATAAAACTATCAGTATTTCTATATATCCTTATCATCAAAATTGTATAGCTCATCTTCTCCCATAACAAAATTAAAATTATCCTTACCTACATTTTTTACCAGTTTATCATACACATGTTTATACTTTGTAGATTGCCCTGGTTGCAATACCAGAAGAGGCTTGCCATCCTCGCCTCCTACAGGTATCTCTATCAAAGGGATATTGTCATCGTCTTCTTCTAAAATGAACTTAGTAATAGCAAAATCTTTATGCGGATTTATATCGTAATCAAGCGCATAATCATGCGCTGCAAATACAACGTTGTGAGCAAGATTGTATTCCACTTCCTGTAAAAATATATTGGGTAAATCCAGACGTTCATTGATTTCTCTTTCTGGTAGATTAAAAAAGAAGAAAGTATCTTTTATGCCCAGACAAGCAAGATCTATCAGATAAATACCCACCGTTAAATTTCCATTTATATGTTTTCTCATCACGAAAACATTGGCCATTCTTGCTGATTTCCAATCTTTATTTATATAGCATTTATAAATAGGTAATTTTCTGCTCTGGGTTTCAATATACTTTTTGGGAGATAATTCTTTAGCCATAATTACTGTTTATGCTATCAAAAATAGAAGCTATAAAGTAGATTTATTTCTTTTGCTATATAAAGTGGAAAATTTAAAGTAATAAAAAAAGTATGTGAACAATTCAGGAGTGCGTACTATAAACTTATTATGGCCAGTAAACAATAAAAAATACCTCAGCATGATCATTCATACTGAGGTATTTTTATTTAAACCTATTGTATTTTCACTACTCACGAAACTCAAGTCTCACTAGAAGTAAAATCATGGAAGATTAGAACTCTGCTGTTCCAATGCCTGTATTAGTTTTAACTTCACTAATATTGATAGTCATCTTCACTTTACCCTGATCGATAGTGATCTTGGTAGGTACTTGCAAATTATTGTAAGGCTTATAATCTGCAAAGCTTGTTTGAATAGTAACCTTACCCTGAGGGCCACCATCTTCTACTGAAGTGCTCTTTACTTTAAGGCCAGTAGCTACATCGTAGTAATTAGTAAATTCTCTTCCTTTCAATGTTTTTACGGTTACTACATAAGCATCTTTACCATCCACTGCTTCTATACCAGTTACAGTAAGGGTATAATTGTTTGCCAGGTAATAAGTTTCATCAACAAAGTAAGAATTTTCATTCAACTCTTCTTTATCCTGATCGTCCATTTCCTTAGGCATACCTTGTTGTGTAGAAGAATATACACCCTCAATCAACGACTTCTTTTGCATAGCCATACCATTATACAAAAGCGCATCCTGATAAGCTTTCTTTAAGATGATTTTTTGTTCAAAGTCAAGCTGCTGACCCATTACACTAAACTTACCTTTCAGCTGAATATCTTTAGTTGCATCCAGCGCTTTTTGTCCACCTACGGCATCAATGTATTTAGTAAGAATAGTTTGAGGAGTAATAGTAGGATCTACTGCTTTCCCGGTAGAAGGCGCCTTCATTTCATTACCATTCATATCGAAGTATTTCACTTCACCATACTTCTCTAAACCTTTTGATATCTCTTTTGCATTACCAACAATTACTATATACTGATTTGCAGGAAGAATATATTTATTAGCCATTTGTTGCACTACAGCAGCATTTACAGCAGCAAGATTGCTAAGGTAATTTTTGTAGTAATCAGGCGATAAACCATAACGTGCAATATTCAATGCAAAGTTGGCAATAGTCTGTGGTTTTTCTAAAGAACGGGCAAAGCTACCATTCAAAGAATTCTTGATTCTTACTAATTCACTATCCTGTACAGGCTCTTTTCTTAGTCTGTTGAATTCATTGATAAACTCTCCAACAGCACTATCAGTTTTCTCGTTTCTTACCGATGCATCGGCACTGAAAGAACCAACCCATTTATCTTTATTTATCTTAGAATAAGCACCATAGGTAAAGCTATGTTTCTCACGAAGATTTCTAAACAAACGGCTACTCATTCCACCACCCAATATATCATCCATTACACTTGCACCAATTGCATCAGCAGAACCTGGTTTTAATTGAATAGGATTCACTATAGATATTACACTTTGTACAGCAGCAGGACGGTCAACAATAGCTACAAAAGTTTTAGCAACAGGTTTAGGTGTTACAAAATTTGCAGTAGGCACAGTTCCTTTAGCCCAACCATTAAAATACTTTGTAGCTAATGCAAATGCATTGGTAGGGGTAATGTCTCCAACAAATATCAGGTAACCAATATTTGGTTTCCAGTAAGTATTGTAGTATCCTTTTACATCTTCCAGTTTAATATTATTAACGGTTTCTTCCGTTTGATTTTCTCCATAAGGATGGTTCTTGCCATACTCCAAAGCAGCAACTACTCTACGGGAAATAGCATCTGCTTCATCCTTCTGTGTTTCTAAGTTAGTAAGGGTTTGTTTACGAAGTTTCTCAAACTCTTCTTTATCAAAAGCAGGGTGTAATACTACATCGGCAAACAAATCGAACGCCTTATTAAAGTTGGAACTTAAAGAAGATACATGAGCACTCGAAGCAGAAGTGTTTAAGTCTGCACCAAGAAAGTCTACCTGTTCATCCAGTTGTTCTTTGTTCAGCTTGGTAGTTCCATGATCCATCAACGAACCAGAAAGATCACTATAACCAGCTATTTTACCTTCTATAAAAGGATCCATATCCAGGGTAAGCGTTGCCGATACTCTTGGCAATTTAGAATTGGTTACCACAAATACTTTCAAACCATTTGGTAAGGTAAAAGTGGCAGGCGTACCTATTTTCAATTTAGGTGCTGGCCCAGCAGCAGGCGCTTTGGTTCTGTCTACTTTCTCTGCAACTACGGCAGGTTTGGTAGGAGCAGCTTTTTTAACTTGTGCCATTCCTATTACAGGAAGGGCTAATATGCTATATAAAAATATTCTTTTCA
The DNA here is from genome assembly GCA_903907815.1 of uncultured Chitinophagaceae bacterium. Taxonomy (GTDB): domain Bacteria; phylum Bacteroidota; class Bacteroidia; order Chitinophagales; family Chitinophagaceae; genus CANFLJ01. Next base: position 4,412 of record CAIVPM010000209.1, read on the forward strand.
TTATTCTCTTATTTAATTTTTACTTAATGGATATTATTTCTTTTTGCCACCTTTAGGTAAATAATATAATACCACTCTGTTATTGTCATTAAAGTACTTTGTAGCAACAGCTCTCAGATCTTCTCTGGTTACTTTTTTATACTTTAATAGTTCAGTATTAATAAGGTCAGCATCACCAAAATATACTTCATAGTTAGCCAGACTTTCTGCTATACCTGCCATCGTTCCATTGCGGGTAACAAATTCGCTTTCAATCTGATTCTGTACCTTTTGATATTCATGCTCAGAAATAGTAGTTCCCTTTAAAGAGTTAACAATAGAATCGATTGCTTTTTCCAGCTTATCAGGTGCAATACCTCTGTTAGGTAAAGCATAATTGATAAACAAACCTTCATCTTCCATAAAGTAAGGGAAAGCACCCGCTTGTAAAGCAAGTTCCTGATCGTCTACAAGTGTTTTGTTTAAACGGGAAGAACCGCCGCCTGCAAGTAAAGTAGATAATAAATGGAAAGAATAATATTCAGGGCTACCTTGTTTAGGCGCTCTGTATGCCTGAATAATCATAGGCAACTGAATGTTGTCTTTCACTGTATCTCTTACCTCATGACCCAAAGGTGGTTCGGTAATATTAGGACGATACATTGGTTTCTTTCCACTTTCTATATCACCAAAATAAGTAGCAATCATTTTTTTGGTAGAATCAATATTGATATCACCAGCAATAGAAAGCACACAGTTGTTTGGAACATAATAGGTTTTGTAGAAGCCTATAAATTCTTCCAGCTTAGCAGCATTCAAATGATCCATGCTACCAATTGGTGTCCATTTATAAGGATGCACACTAAAAGATCTTTTCATTATTTCAGGAATGATAGAACCATAAGGACGGTTATCATAACGCTGTCTTTTTTCTTCTTTTACTACTTCTCTTTGCGTATTTACACCAATCTGTTCTATTTTGGCGTGCATCATACGCTCACTTTCCAGCCATAGGCCAAGCTTAAGCTGATTAGCAGGAAGTAACTCGTAATAAAAAGTACGGTCGGTAGTAGTGTTTGCATTCAATGCACCACCGGCATTGGTTACATACTTATCGTATTCTCCTCTTTTTATGTTGTCGGAACCTTCAAATAAAAGGTGCTCGAAGAAGTGTGCAAATCCTGTACGGGAAGTGTCTTCGTTTTTCGAACCTACATGATAAAGAGCGGTAACAGCTACTACAGGTGCTGTATTGTCCTGATGTAAAATCACTTTTAGCCCATTGGGTAAAGAGTATTTTACAAACTGAATTTTCTTTGCCTGTGCCATCAGATTGCTGCTAAACAACAATCCTGCAGAAGCTGCTAATAACCATTTTTTCATTGAAAATAACTTTTGAATAAATAATTGTTTTGAAACCTATAACCTTGCAATAGCAGTTATTGTAGGGTGATTTCGGCAGCAAATTAACTGAAAAAAGGTCTTAGCCAAATATTTTAGATAAAAGGATACATAAAAGGACGGATGGTAGGAGTAGGAAACTTAGATTTTAGTACTTAGATGGGATATCAATACATTAGAAATAAAACTTTGTATTCTTTTATTTGTATTTGTGCGAACCATCACAATTGGGCATTCGTTTCGATAAACCACAGGTACAATCTCTTAAGCCCTTTCCTATTAGTATAAGTGGTATAGATTTCTCAATTCTGGATATCCTTGTTGCAGATTGTTTAGGTTCGGCAAAATATAAGCAATATCCCTTTTGTCTTCCTGCTGTCAATGCTTCGAATGCAGCTTTCAGTGCAGGCATCTCCGCCATTTTATGTTCAAACTCTGCTGGAATAGGAAAGTCGGTAGTCTTTTTATATTCCACTTTCAGTCCAGCCTTTTCTACTTCAATAGCTTCAAAGATGTAAGCTTTTAAAACAGCCTCTAACCCAACAATTTCTTTAAGATTGGTAAACCTTATCTGTCTACCCGATTGTACATTCTCGGTCTGTTGAATCAATAGGTTATGGGTGTCCTGTAACAATGCACCTTTCATAAACAGGAGCGCACAGTATTCTTTAAAACCGTGTATTAATACAATATTACTTTTCTGAAAGGTATAGCAAGGAACTCCCCATTTCAGTTCTTCAGTCAGCAGACAATCAAGAACAATTCTTCTGAGTAGTACAGTTTCTTTCTTCCATTTCTCTTGCTTGTCAATGTATTCATCCACCTTGCTGTTCATTCTATAATGCATTTATTCCGCTAAAATAATAGCATCAGTCTAATTACACAACTATTAAGCGAAAGAAATACCAAGGGCAGTTTCTGGAAAAGTAAACCTTATTGAACTGTAATCAATTTTGAATATCGCTCCCCTTTACTGGAAACTAACTGAACTACATAAACGCCTGCAATACCTGACGAAGGAATGTTTATAGTTTTTAAGCTGGCGTCTCCATCATTATAAAAGCTGGTAGAGGTTACTTCCTGTAAAGCAGTATTAAAAAGGCTAACTTTTACATTTCCCTTCTCTATATTGTTTAATTGTAGTTGAAGCTTTTTATTTACTACAGGGTTATTCAAGACTACAATCTCAGCATTTTCATTCAAAGTGTTTAAGGAAACTATAGAACTCAATACCTCTTTACCGCTTTTTTCTATAGCAACTATTCTATAGAAACTCTTACCTTTTAATGGCTGTTGATCAAAATAAGAATATTCATTACTGCCAGTGGAATTCAATGTTGCAATGCTATAAAAATCGTTGCTATTGTTAGCTCTTTGTACCTTATACTGATTAATGTCTTTTTCATAACCCAGTTTCCAGGAGATGGTTGCTGCGCCTTTATTTCCACTTACTTTAATGCTATTAAATTCTAAAGGAAGTGGTACGCCCATTCCTAAAATATAGTAAACCGTATTCTCTATCAATTGCGTAGCTGTAGTAGTTAATGTTGCAGTAGAATATTCACTGATTCCTATCATTACAAAACGTTTGTTGATAACAGTTCTATTCATATTTGCACCTACCGGAAATTCAACTATACTATTAGTGGTAGGGGCAGCTATTGCATTGCCTAAAACAGAAACTGCTGGGGTAGCAATCCAGGTAGAATTGGTAATTCCTGTTACACCATAAGTATTCACGCTGGAAAACAATTGAAGCTGATCGCTACTGGGTCCTGTAAAAGTTAACCCAGAGAATATAGGATGCGTTTTATTTGTAATGGTTACACCAGTGAGATTAGTGTTAATGGCTGCTGTAGTATTTATCCAGTTCCATACAGTACTCTTTAAGGTGAAAGGTTTTAATAATAGTTTCGGTATGTTCAAACTTTCCAATGCAGGAAAACCTGCAGCTGTTGAACCCGGCACAGGGCTCATAACTACCGCATCAAAACCGCTATAGTTAGTTGTGGTAGAAGTAGCATCTACTAATGCTACCATAAAGTCGGGGTTAGCAGAAAGCTTATTGTAAATCATTGAATCCGGCGCTGTAATAGGTAGGGTAGTAAAATAGGCAATCTTCTTTGCGGTATTAGAAGTTACAAAAATAGTTCCTGTTATTACTATAGGATTTCCTACACCACCTACGCTGGTAACAGTGTACTGATAATTACCCAACGCTGTAGGAGTTCCTTGTAGTGTAAGTGTTTTATTGATGGTGTCAAAAATAGCGGTAACACCTGCAGGTATTTTAGAAGTATCTACCCCTGTACTACCACCCGACCAGGAAAAAGTAATGGGTGTAATTGCATTTCCCAATACCAACGTTTGTGTAGTATTCTGCCCGGTTAAAGAGGGTGGAAACTGATCTATTATTCCATACTCATAATAGCCTAAATCTGGACGAGTACCGGAATAAGGAATACCTACATTTAATCCGGCATCTATCAAATCGCTGCCTGCAACTAAATTCATGAAAGTAGTACTAAAACTTCCGTCGGTATTTCTTGGCAGTAGTACTAATGAAGTGTCCAGTGTTACAAAATCGCTACTGTTAGTGGTTATACCAGTAGTATTCCAACTATTATTTACGTTTGTTACGGTCTTGCTGGCAAAGGCATTTGTATTAATCGAGTTAAGTGATACACAATTCTTAATAATTAAAGTTCCTCCCGTTCCTGTTCCAAAACCATAATTGTATGCATTCTGATAAGAAGAATTATTGTAAAGGGTCATAGTGCCATAGTTGTTGTTCTGGTCAAAACCTCTTACCATATTCCCAACCGCTAAACATCTTGTTAAGGTAACATTGTGTGCAGTATAGTTACCACCCAGTTTAAAGCCATTTCCGTTGCCATAGTTTACATATGCAGCAAGGGTAATGTTGTCTGTGGTGCCATTCGCATTAGTTACTGTTAATGGAAACTGACTAAACCAGGCTAAGTCCGTCTGGTATCTTGGGTGATTAGTCATATCAAATGTTTTTGGTCCCATTTTATAACAAATACAATTCTTTAAAATAGTACTGCCAATCTTTTCGAAGAAGTCCCATCCATCATCCGCGTTATGCCAGGAACGGCAACCTTCATAGGTATTAGGGTCTGAATTGGTATACTGTTTATCTGCAAAGCCATCGGCATTACCGCCAAAGTTTGCAAGCGTTATTCCACCACTTTCATAATCAAAGTTGTCGTGCGAGTCGCAGTTTAGAATATAGTTGTTGCCACCCGATTTGTGTTGAAGACCAGAATCACAGTTACCATAAAATTCACAATCTTCTATTATATGATTACTGCCATTGTTTATTAATCCATTATCACCGGCATATCGAATTACCAATCCCTTTAAATGGAGGTAAGTAGAAGTATTGCTCAACGAAATGCCCGGATAGGAACTCCCATAAGGCTCTGCACTAAAGTCCAGTATTGGTTTTTCACCAGGAAATGCCATGATAGCAATCCTGGATTTAGCAGTACCGTTTTTGTTAATAGATACTTTGGTGGATAAATAATAAATACCATCTCTAAGGTACAACGTGTCGCCAGGGGCAATTAGTTTAGTAAGGCCACTGCTAAAGCTGCAAGGAGAAGCAATTGTGCCTGTTCCGTTGCCGGTAGGCGATGCATAATAAACTGCTGCATTAAGACTGGAGTAAGAAATAATAGATAAAACAGAAACTATCAGCAATAGAATAGTCCTTTTAATCAATAGATACTTCATTGATTCTAATATAAATGGTTATAATGAAAAATTTCAATCAGCAACCTGCACATAATGTGTAAGAAACTTATTGCTGTCAAAATTAATAGTAATTAATATCCGTAATATAATATTTATGTTAAACAATTGATTAAGCTGACGAGTGTCATATTATATCTGATAATAGGGGAGTTGTTTATAACTTACAACATTAATAGCTAAAGTAATATGCTGATAATTCGTAGTAGTAGTTAATAAATTGTTAGAGGGTTGTTGTTTTCAGGCAATACTCCATTTTATTATTGTCCAAATGATTTAGAGGCTTTGGTTGATTTTTTCCCAAGTTGAAATCCTGTACTTTTTTTAGCAGAACTCCTTCTGCCAAAAGAAGAAGAGGTAGAACTTCTACTGCCAAATGAAGAAGAGCTCCCATAACTACCATAAGCATTCGACTTTCCTGCACTCGTTAGTGAACCTCCGTAGCTGCTGTGAGAACCTGTGGAGCCTCTTCTTACAAATTTTCTACTTACTGAAGTTTTAGATCTTGAAGAACGACCCACACTACGTGAACTATGACTTTTCCCAACCGCAAAGTGACTTTTACTACTACCGTAGCTATGACTGCCAGAAGCATGACTACCTCCAAAATGCATTCCTCCCTTCTGAGAAAAACCATTTAATGAAATCAAGGCGATGGTCAATAATATAATAAACTGTTTCATGTTGTTTGTAGTTGTAGTCCTTTTACAGACAAATACAAATATAGTACCAATTTATTTTAGCTTCAGGATTAGTTATAAAGTCTCCAGCAAAAGGTCAACAGATTGAGATGGTTTGTACCTTAATTGAACCGATTGGATTAGTTCAGGATAAAAATTCTATTATTCTAGCCA
>CAIVPM010000210.1 GCA_903907815.1 uncultured Chitinophagaceae bacterium
AGTTTGAGCGGCGGCGGGAAATAGGTATAGAAAGTGTGTTGGTGAGACAATAACCAATAGAGAAAAACAAACATTTATTATTATAATTTTAAATAAATCAAACATGAAAAAGACAATTTTATTAGTTTCAATTTTGACAAATCTTGTTTATATATCTTGTAAAAAAGATACTACTACCGTTACGACACCTGCAATTTCAAATAAAACTGTAAGAGCAGATATTATGAAACTCTCACCTGATTCTCTATATATAATTTTGCCTTATCAAACATTGTTTACATTCAAATCTGATAATACATGGACTTTAAATTTAGCTAATGCGAAATCAAATGGCACTTATACATGGACTTCCACAGATGCTAATTCTGCACAAATTACATTTAGTATATTACAATGGACTCCGCTTGCTTCAGACACAATCACATCTAATAAACTTAAAAATGTTTTATTGGCTATAAACAAATGTCAATTCCCTGGTGATTCAATGTATTCTGTAATATTTTTTAGCCAAGATAATAATACATTGTTTCGAACAGCCGTGGAATAATAAGCGTTGTACAGCAACAGTTTGAACGGCAGCGACGAGAACGGAGCTTAATTTGAGCATGCTGTTAAAAGGTATAAAATAATAAGACACTAATAATAATTATAAAAATCAAAACATGAAACATTTATTGACAATTATTGCAGTAATAATAACTGTAACTTCATTTGGACAGTCGGCCGATGAGTTCTTAAAAAGTGGTATTGCTAAACATAACGCTAAAGATTACGACGGAGCAATTAAAGAATATAGTAAGGCTATTAAAGTAGATAAAAATTTCAGAGATGGATATTTCAATCGTGGTGTTTGTGAACTAGCACTTCAAGACTTTAAAGCAGCTAAAAAAGACTTAGACAAAACAATTGAAATAGATTCAACATTTGTAAAAGCATATTATAGTAGGGCAACTGTATTGGTAAGTCAACAAAAATACTTAGAAGCCTTACCTGATTTGAACAAGACAATTGAATTAGATCCATCGACACCAAATGCGCTAACATTAAGAGGGCAAATCAGAGCACAAACAGGGAATAAAATTGGGGCTTGTGAAGACTTTTTAAAAGCTAAAGAAAATGGTGATGCGAAGGCTGAAAAATATATTTCCCAATTTTGTGGCAACGAACAACAAGTAGGAGAATCTCTTGCACTAGATTGGCCTGATGCTGAAAAATGGAAAGTTGGAGATGATCAAGAAAATGCGCAGCAACATGTAATTGATTTAATTCATAGCAACGAGACAATAGATAAATGGACAGAGTTGGGAAATATGACTTCGATAAAAGGAGTTAAAGGTATTTCTGTTGATAAAGCAATGAATTTAATGTTTGACCAAGCAAAACAAAACTCACCAAAAGCGAAGTTGACCTTTATAGAAAAAGATGAAAAGGCTGATTGTCCTTGGATAATTTTCACAATAGAAGCGCCCTATTTTAAAAACGACAAGATTCCTGAATCTCAACTATGGTATATTGTTCAAGGTAAACAAGCATTATATACAAATTTCAGAGCTGTTAAAAAAGCAACTGTTTCAGATGAGTTGAAAGATAAATGGATTAAATTTTTCAAAGCAGGTAAAATAGTAAATAAGTAGCTGGATTAGAAAGTGTGCTGGTGAGACCCCAACCACTAGAGAAAATTTGCAAATCAGAGATTTGCTATCACAATGACGTAGTCGGAGACAGAATGCCAAACTGCGGGAATAAACTTTCTTTAATTAAAAACAACTTTATGCTTAAGATTAAACATTTAATTCTTTACATCATTTTCGTTGCAACAATTATTTCTTGCACAAAAAGTGATTCAGTTCCTTCCACCCCTACATCGTTTATTGGCACCTGGACAATATCAAAAACCTATGGAAATGACGTATGGGGAGCTCCGTATTATTGGAAAGATGCAGATGGCAAAACGAAAATAAAATTCACTACTGATGGTAAGTATTTCAGAAAATATTCTTCTGATAATATTTATACTTTAATTGGAGGATTTCAAGTAAAGTCCGACAGTACAATAACTATTATCCCAGATAGTATTAATGGAAATGTAAATTATCCCTACACATTATATTATAAATTTGAAATAGGAGGCTTTATGACATGGGGTAATTTTGCAACAGAAGGCATTGTAAAAGAAAAATTTATTAAGGACTAATAAAACACAGCATCTTAAAAGTAGTTTTACTATTGTTATTGAAAATTTTATGCTTCAAGTAGTATGAGAGCAAGAATAATTCGAAGAGTATACATATTGTATTAAAATAAAGCTTTACTGACATTAATAATTTACTTAATTAGCATTTAAAACATATAAAAAACAGAACTTATGGCAGTTATTAATCCTCACATTAATTTCAATGGTAATGCCGAAGAAGCATTTACATTTTACCAATCGGTATTTGGTGGTACGTTCACTAAAATTGTTCGATTAAAGGACTTATCGAGCCCTGAATTTCCTGTGGCTGAAAGTGATGCTAATAAAATATTGTACATCTCTTTGCCAATAGGTAGTAACCTTTTAATAGGGAATGACGTTCCATCATTTCTGGGAAAAGTAAACGAAAGAGAGAACAGAAGTAAAATTTCGATTAGCGCTGAAAGCAAAGAGGAAGCTGACAAATTGTTTAATGGTCTATCGGCAGGTGGTGAAGTAGAAATGCCTATTGGAGACAGTCCGTGGGGATCGTACTTTGGTATGTTCAGAGACCGATATGGAATAGAATGGATGGTGAACTTTGATTCTATATAACTAGAACAATCAGGGTTAATTATTTGATATTCCAGAGGGGGCAATCTGGGCTGCAACTTCTTTAA
>CAIVPM010000211.1 GCA_903907815.1 uncultured Chitinophagaceae bacterium
CATTCTCTATTATTTCGTGAGGAGTAGTTACAAACTTAGCATCAAAACGAGAACGCAGATCTTCATCAAAAGTATTGTATAAATAATATCTAACTACTGCTTTTCCCAGGTAGGCGCCACTTCCTTCATCTCCCAGAATATAACCAAGACTGGTATGATTCTTTACAATTGTTTTTCCGTTATAGAAGCAGGAGTTGGAGCCTGTGCCTAATATACAAACCACTCCTTTTTGCTTGTTACAAGCTGCTCTTGCTGCTGCAAGAAGATCAGTATTTATATTGAGCTTTGCTTTCTTAAAAAAGTATTTTAAAGCTTGTTTAATCTTTGCTACATTATTTAAGTTGCTAAGTCCGGTACCATAGAAATGAACTGCTGCTATTTCCTTCTTACCAAGATAGGGAATCAATTCTGTACTTAATAATTGTATTATTTCTTCCGTAGTAGTGAAATAAGGGTTAATGCCTTTGGTAAGAATTATCTTCTTCTTTTTGTTATCTAAAAGACACCATTCACATTTTGTAGAACCACTATCAGCAATTAATTGGATGGACATTGTGCAGTATTTTGAAACAAATCTAAAGTATTAAAGTCAGTTATCAAAGATAAAAAGTTGTATTTGTATTTCACATTATCAAATATCCATTCTCAATTATCCATTACTCCTCAAATCCCTCTTCTCCAAAACTTATCAGCTCATTCAATTCTTTATCACTCAGCTCCCCTACCCACATTTCCCCATGTGCCACAGCAATATCAGATAGATGCTTTTTGCTCTGTAGCATCAGATCTATTTTCTCTTCCAAGGTGCCTTTTGTAATCATTCTATGTACCATCACATTCTTATCTTGCCCTATTCTAAAGGCACGATCTGTAGCCTGTGCTTCTGCCGCAGGATTCCACCATAAATCAAAGTGTATCACATTGGCTGCAGCCGTAAGGTTTAGCCCTGTTCCACCCGCCTTAATGCTTAAAATAAACGTATCTGTCTGCTGATCGTTCTGGAAGGTTTCTACCATCTCATCGCGGTCATTACGGCTGCTGCCTCCATGCAACTGCAAGGCCGTTTTACCAAAATGTTTATAGATAATTTCTTTCAATATAGTACCCATCTCCTGATACTGCGAAAAGATAATCACCTTCTCATTGTTTTCATAAATAGTCTCCAGCAACTGTAACAACAGCAAGGTTTTACCCGACAATCCCGGATGCTGATCAGCATTCTTTAAGTAGTTTGCCGGATGATTACAGATTTGTTTCAGTACAGTTAGCAATTTCAGCACCATTCCTCTCCTACTCATTCCATCCGATGCCTGAATCTGTTTCATTAGATCGTGGGTAAGGTTCTGATAGAGTGCTGCCTGTTCCTTGGTTAATGTACAGAACTGATTATTTTCTATTTTATCAGGAAGATCGTCAATTATATGTTTATCTGTCTTCAGTCTTCTCAGAATAAATGGAGCAGTAATGGCTTTAAACTTAGTTAGCTTAGTACTGTCCTGATACAGTTCTATCGGTTTAGCATAGTTTGTTCCAAACCAGTTGTTGCTACCGAGATAACTTGGATTGGCAAAGTCGAAGATGCTCCAGTATTCCGATAGTCTGTTCTCTACTGGTGTCCCACTCATAGCTATTTTAATATTCCCCTTTATCTTCTTTATACTCTTTGTTTGTGCTATATCGGGGTTCTTAATATTCTGTGCTTCATCTACCACTACCACATACCATTTCTGATTGCATAGCAATTCATTCTCCGTTCTTGCAATTCCATAAGTAGTTACTACTACATCTATGTTTTCGAGATTTAAAGTACGGCCATGACCATGAAATATCATTACCCTTAAGTCGGGGGCAAAACGTTTCATTTCTATGCGCCAATTGGTGAGTAAAGTGGTAGGAACTATCACCAGTGCCGGACTCTTCTTCAGCAATCCTTCTTCTTTAAATTTCAGGATAGCCGTAATTACTTGTAGCGTTTTACCGAGCCCCATATCATCAGCTAAAAGAGACCCTATGCCCAGTTTAGAATTCTTATATATCCAGTTGAAACCCCTAAGCTGATAAGGTCTAAGAGTTGCCAGCAGATTAGCAGGCAAGGCAATCTCTTCATCCTTTAGCAGTTCTACTATCTGTTGTTTAAGTGTTTCATCTATAAATACCGGAGCATGTTCGTAATCCCCACTCAGTGCGGCTTGCAGCAGGTCTATACCGGTAAGTCTTGCAGGCTTATTCAGGTGTTGAATAATCTTTTTCACCTGCAGTTCATCCATCATAATGTACTGATCCTTTATGCGCACCAGTCCCATAGTAGTTTGCGATAATAATTCAAATTCAGCCTGACTAATAAACGTATCCCCCATAGCCACCTGCCAGTTATAATCCATCAATCCATCCAGAGAGAAATAAGTCTTCTTGTTCTTAGCCGTAGTAAGGTTCAGCGATACCATTGGTTTCATAATGCTTTGCAAACTCTTTGGCAGCAATACATGTATGCCAAACAGCTTCAGCACAGGTAGTATTTTCAATAAGATATTCGAGAAACTTTCCGCCGCATAATGTAGGGTTTTCTTCTCCCCTGTTTCCAATATGGTATGTAGGTCGGGATAATAATCGCCCAGTAGGTTCAGTTCTTTCAGCATCAGCATTCTATGCTCCGTTTCATTCGTATCCAGAAAGCTTTGAAGGGTTTCTTTTTCCTTCAGTTCGGTCTTATTATGCTGTACCAGTATCTCCACTTCAAATCCATCTTTTCCTGCCGCTTCTGTTACCTGTATTATGGGCGTAAAATGCTTGTCAGCATTATAGAATCTCTTCAGCCATAGTTGTATAGAATTGGGTGTCTGCAACTCGTGAAGGTTATGGAAAGTCTTGGCAGTATTTCCAAAGAATAAGTCCAGTATTTTACGGTCTCTTTCTTTTAGGTTCTTAGCAAAATGATTCTCCGCATATACCCCAGCAATCTGATGATTGATAAAGTTGCCACAAAGCAGTTGAAGTCCCTCACTTTTCTGTGCAGTCTTAGTACTGATATTCCCCGTCCTGCCAGTATTCCCCCTGTTCGATCTGCTTACCGAAGAGGATGCCAGCATCAGCATTCTATACGGCAGAAATTCCACTAATTTATCATATATAATCTTCACCGATTCATTCAGTAAAGCAGGTACCCACAATATCTTAAAGTCTTCTGCACCACCATTAAATAAACGAGGCAGAATCGCCCCCTTTTCTACCAGCACTTTACAGAACCTATATATTCTGTACAAGGCAATATACGATACCGAATAATTGTCCAGATGCTTCGTTTCCGTGCGGGCAAATAAGGCCATCAATTGTTCCCTTGTCATGATCACTTTATCCCGCCTGCTCTTCGCTTCTATTACCAGCTCATTATCATAAAAAAAGATAATAGTATAATCATAAAAAAAGAGATCATCATTTAGTACTATACCCTCTTCCATAATCATTGAATTGTATAGCAGTGCCGACTTAGCAGCCTTCCGATATATGGTTTGTATGTAGGTTTTAAAATCGCCAGTGAAGAACAGTGTTTTAGAAATAAACAGCTCCGGAATAGTAGGTAACAGATTATCAATGGTAGCATACGGTGGTATTACCGGAAGCACCCTGTTGTAAGCCCAGTTATTAGGATCGTAGCCAGTCTCGAGACAATCCCTGAGGGAGTATATTTTCTCTCTGCCCTGATAACCAAATACAATTTTCTGTTGTCTTAATTCATTCACAATATCCATCTGATGCAGCTTAAAAATAAGATAAGGATCTTTATCAATTTCGTTAGCCATCATGATTAAAGTAGCAGCCACATGCTTGCAGGGAACATTTCTCTCCTGACAGTTACAGGTAGCTTTCATATCACTCATACTATCAGGCAACAGTTTTAGGTTATTTGTGGTAGCAAGTTGCAACAGTTCATGGGGCAGTTCTTTATCCAGCATGCTCAGTATCAGTAAATTATTTTCTTTCAGCTGTTGTATAAAGGTTTCTTTATTCTCCTGTACAAAAGGATTCATTTCTATGGAAACAGTATAAGGTCTTTTACGGGTATCTCTTACATTAGAATGTATGGAATTGCTCCAGGTATGTAAACTAACTACTGCTCCTTTGGCGGCATAAGATTTTGCGGTTTGAATACGGCTATTGTAGTCCAGTTGTTTAAGGGAATGGAGCCATTGATCTCCCCACCAGGTATGCTTTATTTTAGTTGCCATGATTGTTGCCATTTAAAACAGCCCGCACAAGGTAGTCTTGTTTCAGCCGTTACCACCAATTCATTTTCAGCACATTGGTGCATAACCCAATAATAATTTCAATTAAGAAGCTGTTTGAGTTAATTATTGCAATTATCTGGAGCGAAACGATGCAAATTTTGCAGTTATAGTTGGAAACTATATCGAAAAATTTAAAGAAGTTGCAGCCCAGATTGCGCACTCTGGAATATCAAATAATTAACTCAAACAGCTTCTAAATAATAATGAATATAAACCAATAGCGTCCTAAACGATAAAAGAAGAGAAAGTTTCTTAAGTAACTCAAATTACCTTTGAGGTTGCACAACAAAAGAAAACTTTCTCTATGTCAAAATTAACATTGTTCGCTCAGATTATTTCAAAATTAGATAGGAATATATTTAAGAAAATTGTTCAAGAACGCAAAAGTGATAAACACCAAAAAGGCTATAATAGCTGGACTCATTTAGTATCTATGCTATTTTGTCAATTTGCGAAAAGTCAATCTGTGAGGGATATTAGCAATGGCTTACGTTCAGCAACGGGCAATCTCAATCATCTTGGCATTGATAAAGCACCATCAAAGTCTACCATCAGTTATCAGAATAAACACAGAGATTACAATATTTTTAAAGATTATTATTTTGAGCTTTTAAGCCGTTTAGGACAGCAGGCAGGCTTTAAGCGAGTGAAGTTTACTATAAAGTCTAAAATATTCTTGTTAGACAGTACAACTATTAGTTTATGTCTATCATTATTTGACTGGGCAAAATATAAAACAGCTAAGGGCGCGATTAAAATGCATACGCTGCTTGACTTTGATGGCAATCTTCCGGCTTATGTAAACATTACTAATGGTAAAACAGCAGATAATAAAGGAGCTTATAATATTCCATTGCTTAAAGGGAGTGTGATAGTTGCAGATAGGTTTTATAATGACTTTTCCTTATTGAATATTTGGGACAGCAAGGGTGTTTTCTTCGTAGTAAGGCACAAAGAAAACATTCAGTACAATGTTGTAAAAGAAAATGATCTACCAGAAGATCGGCATCCACATCTATTAAAAGATGAAATAATAGAGCTCAAAAATGAGGGCTCTAAAGAAAAGTATCCAAAACAATTAAGAAGGATAGCAATCTGGGATGATGAGAATAAACAGGTCATAGAGTTAATCACTAATCATTTTAAATGGGTTGCAAATACTATTGGTGAATTGTATAAGAGCAGATGGCAGATAGAAATATTTTTCAGAGAAATAAAACAACTGCTTCACATAAAGTCATTCATAGGAACAAGTGAAAATGCAGTTATGATACAAATATGGACGGCTTTAATTACTATTCTGATACTCAAAGCACTAAAAGCGATGGCTAAGTTTGGATGGCATCTTTCAAATTTAGTAGCCTTTATAAGACTTAATCTTTTTGTAAAAATAGTATTACAACTTTGGTTAGACAATCCTTTTGAAGAACATAAAGAACCAGATGAAATAGTAATACAAGGGGTTCTATTCTAAAAAATGAACAATATCGCTCTGTAGCTCAATATTGCTAAGGTTCATTTTTGTTGAATTAAATATTTAGGACAGTATTGATTTTTAATTATTAATTCTTAATTATTAATTACATCTTAAAGTTCTAACATTTCATTTGCGTAAGATTTGGGTACTTTGTAGAATATAAAGGGGTAGTTTTTCGTTAATGAGGGAGTTGAATCCATAAAAAAGAAATAATAATCATGTCAGTAATAGGAAAAGCATCATTAAAAAGGGCCAAACCAAGTTACATCTATAGCGTTATAGGGGTAGCATTGGTATTATTCATGATGGGAATAATGGGATGGATATTTTTGAATTTCCGCGAGGTAAGTAAAGTATTTAAAGAAGATGTGCCAATTAGCGCCTACCTGCGTACCATGAATAAGGATACCATTAGTCAGATACAAACGTATATATCTACTCAACCTTTTGCTAAGACGGTTACTTACGTAAATAAAGAATCTGCTAAGGCAATCTGGAATAAAGACAATAGTGAAGACTGGGCGAAGACGCTTGACCAGAACCCGCTACCGGAGAGTATTGACTTTAAGGCAAAGGCTGAATACGTAAATAAGGACAGTCTGCAAGCGATTAGAGACAATATAATGCGGTTGTATGGCAATCAGGTAACAGAGGTACAATATCAGCTTAGTCTGGTTTCGAAACTGGATGAAAATGCCAGCAAAGTAGGATTGATCTTTATAGTGCTGGCAATAATACTTACCTTGATAGTGATAGTGAGCATTGACAATACGATTAGACTGGCCATGTTCAGCAATCGTTTTCTGATAAAAACCATGCAAATGGTGGGTGCTACCCGTTGGTTTATTACTAAGCCGATGGATTTGAAAGCACTACTACATGGGTTGATAAGTTCGGTAATAGCAATTCTTTTACTGTTCAGTCTGGTAAAATGGGCTGAAGGGCAGTTTCCAGAACTTACTACGCTTCACAACATTAAAAACTTCGCTTTTTTATTCTCGGGTATGATATTTATAGGAGTGAGTATCTCCTTAATAAGTACCCATAGAAGCGTTAGAAAATATTTAAAAATGAAACTGGACGAGCTATATTAAAGAGTTTCATCACATTTTAAACTGTAGTATGAAATTTCTTTCTTTATATTGCAGCAGTTTTTAAAACATACAGACATGAGTATTGCTAAAAAAGTAGAAACAAAGAGTAAAGAAATGCCAGTTCTTTTTACAAAAGATAATTTTATCTGGATGGCTATTGGTGGTGTAATTATTGCATTAGGCTTCTTTCTGATGAGCGGTGGTAAAAATACTGACCCTAAAGTTTTTGATGACAATGTGGTTTACAGTACTACCAGAATTACTGTTGCTCCTATTTTAATACTATTAGGACTTGTTATTGAGATATTTGCAATATTTAAAAAAGCAAAATCTGCTAACTAATTAAAATATTTTCTTTTCTTTGAAGCGGTGAATCTATCACCGCTTTTTTTATACTATTAAACAGCATCCAAAATGGACTACTTACAGACTATTATTCTTGCGATTGTAGAAGGTATTACCGAATTCTTACCCATTTCCAGTACTGCTCATATGAAGATTAGCAATCCATTGATTGGTGTAACTCCTGATGCATTTACTGATATGTTTGAAATAGTAGTTCAACTTGCTGCAATAGCAGCAGTAGTAGTTTTATACTATAAGAAATTTTTTGACTTTAAGAAAATAGATTTCTACTTTAAACTTGTACTCGCAGTTATTCCTGCCGTTATTGGTGGGTTCTTTCTAAAGAAACACATAGATGCCAGTTTAGCCAGCCTAAACTTTATAGCAATAGTTATGATTGCAGGTGGAGTAGTATTATTGTTTATAGATAATTTTTTCAAGAATCCTCAGATAAATACTGAATCGAAAATAACCTATCAACAATCGTTTATCATTGGTTGTTTTCAGGTGTTGAGTATAGTATTTCCTGGATTGAGCAGAAGCGCTGCAACCATTGTAGGAGGTATGTCGCAAAGTTTGACCAGAAGAGTAGCTGCTGAGTTTTCCTTTTTCTTAGCTGTTCCTACTATGATAGCAGCTTCTGCAAAAAGCTTTCTGGATGTTTACAAGAAGAGTCCGGAAGTATTGAATATGGACAACATGACTAAACTTGGAGTTGGCAGTATTGTTGCTTTCATTGTTGCTTTAGTTGCCGTAAAATTCTTTATTTCTTACCTGCAAAAACATGGCTTTAAAGTATTTGGTTACTACAGAATAGTACTTGGTATTATTGTTTTGCTTTTATTTTATAAAAATATTGTCTTCCATGATTTTCCGAATTTTATAAATTTTCTTCCAACCCTCAAATAACAATACATGGAGGTTACTACTACTGCATCCAGAAAAGTAATTAATGGATGGGCTATGTACGACTGGGCCAATAGTGCCTATAACCTCGTAGTAACTTCCACCATTTTCCCTGCTTATTACGATGCTATAACTACCAACAATATTAATGGTGTTGTGAGCCATGAAGTAAGCTTTTTAGGATTCAAAATAGAGAGTGCCGCTTTGTATAATTACGCAATAGCTTTTGCATATCTGGTAATTGCCATCATCTCTCCTATCCTATCTTCCATTGCAGATTATAAAGGCAACAAGAAAACTTTTATGAAGTTCTTCTGCTACCTTGGTGGGACAGCCTGTATTACCTTATTTAAATTTGATGCATCTCACTTAAGCTTGGGAATAATATGCTGTATACTGGCAGCAATAGGCTACTGTGGTAGTCTGGTTTTCTACAACGCATACCTTCCAGAAATAGCAGCTGAAAAAGATCAGGACAGCGTAAGTGCAAAGGGATTTGCTTATGGTTATATTGGTAGTGTATTACTACAACTCATCTGCTTTGTATTTGTAATGGCTAAACCATTTGGCATATCTGGAGGTTTGGCAGCACAGATTTCCTTCATGCTGGTTGGATTATGGTGGATAGGATTTGCTCAGATTACATTTGCTCGTTTACCAAAAGGGACTCCTATAGGAAACGATCTTCAGCATAGCTTGTTAGTGAACGGCTTTCACGAATTAAAGAAAGTGTTGGAGCAAGTAAAAATGCTACCATTATTAAAGAAATATCTTACTTCTTTTTTCTTCTACAGCATGGGCGTACAGACAGTAATGCTTGCAGCTACTTTGTTTGGTAGTCAGGTTTTAAAACTGGACACCAGTAAGTTAATTATCTGTATTCTGCTCATTCAAATAGTGGCAATAGCAGGAGCCTATTTAATGGCTAAACTATCTGACCTCTTTGGCAATTTTAAAGTATTGATGTTCGTAGTAGTTATCTGGATTGGAGTTTGTATCGCTGCTTATTACACTACCACTGAAATACAATTTTATGCCATTGCTTCCATTGTTGGATTGGTAATGGGTGGTATACAATCATTAAGTAGATCTACATACGCCAAGATAATGCCAGCAACAAAAGATACTGCTTCGTTCTTTAGTTTCTATGATGTAACAGAAAAGATTGCTATTGTTATAGGCATGTTCAGTTTTGGATTTATACAACAACTTACCGGCAATATGCGCAACTCAATTATTGCTCTTGTAGCCTTCTTTTTTATAGGATTAATCTTCCTATTCTTTACACAAAAACAACAGGATAAATACAATATTTTAAATGTTGAAGGTTAAATGTTGAATAAATAAAAGGCATTTTATAACATGTATTAATTCGTTAACAATACTAGCCCAACAATAATAATTAACTAAATAAATTACTATTAATAAAAATATATTGATATGAAACTATATACTATTAATACAGAAATGTTTAAGCTGGATGGTGGTGCCATGTATGGTGTAGTGCCTAAGAGTATGTGGAATAAACTAAACCCTTCCGACGAGAATAATCTTTGTCCATGGGCAATGCGTTTATTGCTGATTCAGAAAGATGATAAACTCATATTAATAGATACTGGCATTGGCGATAAACAGGATGCTAAGTTCATGGGGCATTACTATCTTCATGGAGAAGATACTCTGGAGAAATCACTTAATGCAATTGGATTCAGCAAAGATGACATTACTGATGTAATACATACCCACCTTCACTTTGACCACTGTGGTGGCAGCGTAGACCGCGTGAATGGTCAGCTTGTCCCTGCATTTAAAAATGCTACTTACTGGAGCAATGAACAACACTGGAACTGGGCAGTATATCCTAACGACAGAGAGAAAGCGTCGTTCCTGAAAGAGAATATATTACCGATACAAGAAAGCGGTAGATTAAAGTTTGTAGAAGGCGTAAAAGATGGCGTAAATAGCAAGGGAGAAGTGCAACATGTGCCTTCCTCTATTATCCCGGAATTATCTTTCTATATTGTAAATGGCCATACCAATGCCATGATGATGCCGGCTATACAATACAAAGGAAAAACAATTGTATATGTAGCTGATTTATTACCATCAGTTGGTCATTTACCTATCCCTTATGTAATGGCTTACGATATGTTTCCATTGATTACCTTACTGGAAAAGAAAACTTTTTTAAAAGAAGCTGCTGACAATGATTTCATTCTGTTTTTTGAGCATGATCCAAAGAATGAATGCTGCAGTTTACAGTATACAGAAAGAGGCATCAGACAGAAAGAAGTATTTAAGTTGAGTGAGGTATAAGAGCTATTTTGTTGCAAGTTGCTGGTTGCTGGTTTCCAGTAATACGTGAAACTGGCAACAAGTAACTAGCATCAAGTTTTCTCTACGTGGCTCCAGTATTTCCATACTTTTCCATGACGCCCAAACCAAATAAAGCATAGTCGTATTTTACTGGATCATTCTTATCAAATGCTTTCAGTAGGTTGGTTAAATACACCGCAGTTTCCCAGTTTATTTTATGTCCATTCAGCATTCCAAGCGCCTCAGCTACTCTGGCTACATGCACATCTATTGGGATAATTAACTGGGCAGGTTTAATGGTATTCCATATGCCAAAATCCACTCCATTGTTATCTTTTCTAACCATCCATCTCAGGTACATATTAAGACGTTTACAATGCGATCCATTGAGTGGGGTTGAAACATGTTTCTTTGTTCTATCCGGACTATCGGGCAAGGAAAAGAAGTAGTCACGAAAACCAATTAAGGCAGTTTCAACTGTTGAATCTGTAGGTTTAATCCACTGAGAAAAGGCAGTTTCTAATGAATCATGATTACTATAATGTTGTTTCAGAAATCGAACAAAATAAAGAATATCTATCTCATTAAAAGTTCTGTGCTTGAACCCTGAGATTCTCTTTAAATCTTTGGTAGAATGTTGCAAACAAAAAGCAAAAGGAGCATTGTCCATTCGTTCCATTAGCTCCCTCGATTTATTCATGATGATTGTTCTGTTTCCCCAGGAGAACAATGCAGCAAAGAATCCTGCTATTTCAATATCCTGTAGTTGAGTAAAACTATGCGGAATAGATATAGGATCGAGTTCAACAAAAGAAAGCCGATTATATAATTGCTCTTTCTTATTCAGTAATATCTTTAGTTGTTTGGAATCCATTATAAAGTGTAGAAGTAGCTTACCCTAAGATCATATTATTAGCCTGAGCAAAGTGTCTGAGTTCAATGATATTTTTCACATTCAGTTTCTCAAATATTCTGGTTTTAAAAGTCCCTACACTGGAAGAATGCAGTTTAAGAATAGCACATATTTCATTATTACTCAATCCCTTTGCCAGCATAGTAGCTACCTCTAATTCGCGCTTTGATAAAACGTCTAATTTAGAAGCAGTTTTATTGTCTACATAATTTTCTGCCAGTGCTTCTTTAATGTCATTACTCAGGTAAATACTATTCCCAAGCACTGTAATTAAACAAGTTAGAAACTCTTCTTTTTTTACATTTTTGGCTATGTACCCCTTAGCTCCTTTTCTTAAATAATGCCTTGCAAAAAGCGTGTTTGTTTCATTGGTAAAAATGATAATCCTGGCATTGTTCTGATGTTCTAAAATATCACTTATTAAGGCATCATTTTCAGCTACAACTGTACCTACCCCGAGTATATAACAATTGTAATTTAAATATAGAAATTCAGCATTAAGATCCTCTGGAGCTACCGAAGTAATTTCAGCTGAAGGAAATCCTGTTGAAATAAAGGAAGTAAGTCCAGCAACAATAACGGGTTGTTTTTCTATTATTAAAAAGTGATGCATTGGTTTCTACTAATATTGATTAACGCTACTTCAAATATAATGGGTTTCAACTAAAAGGAGCGACCAATTTCTTAGTCGCTCCTTCATTGATATTATTTTCCCTAATAAAACAATCAGTTTTACTTTAGTTATGGCAATGACCATGTTCATGATGATGGTGATCTTCATGCCCTTTAAATGCTTCTAAAGGCGTTAAACCAAGCAACTGGAACATTGCGTTGTCATCTTCAAAAGAAGGATTAGGCGTAGTTAAAAGCTTATCTCCGGCAAAGATAGAATTTGCACCAGCAAGGAAACACATAGCTTGTTCTGGAATGGTCATATCCGTTCTTCCTGCACTTAATCTAACCATTGCTTTTGGCATCAGAATTCTTGCGGTTGCAATCATTCTTACCATATCCCAGATGTCAACTTTTTCATTAAACTGCATTGGCGTGCCCTTTACAGGTACCAGTGCATTAATTGGCACACTCTCAGGATGTTCTGGTAGCGTAGCCAGAGTATGTAACATCTTTATTCTATCTTCATGTTGTTCACCAAGACCAATTATACCACCACAACAAACACTTACACCAGCCTTACGTACATTGTCCAGTGTTTCTAATCTTTCGTCGTAAGTACGGGTAGATATTACATCGGAATAGTGTTCTTTACTGGTATCAAGGTTATGGTTATAAGCATATAAACCAGCATCAGCCAGTTTCTTAGCCTGATCTCCAGTTAGCATACCTAATGTACAGCAAACTTCCATACCCATACTATTTACTCCTTTCACCATTTCAAGTACACGGTCAAAGTCTTTATTATCTCTTACTTCGCGCCATGCTGCACCCATGCAAAAACGGGTACTACCAGCATCTTTGGCTTTCTGAGCATATTCCAACACCGTTTCGGTCTTCATTAAAGGCTGAACTTCTACATCAGTCTGATATCTTGCAGCTTGCGGGCAATAGCCACAATCTTCGCTACAACCACCCGTTTTAATACTCAATAGCGTACAAACCTGCACTTCAGCAGTGTTATTGTACTGATGATGTACGTTAGCTGCTTTAAATATCAACTCCAATAGAGGAGTATTATAAATAGTTTCTATTTCTGGAATAGTCCAATCGTTACGAATAATATTCATATTGAAAAGTAAAAATTAAAAAATAAAAAGTAAAAAGAGTATCTTACTATTTAGATTCAAAATCAAGTAATGTATTCTGTATTCATTATCAAATTAGCTAATTATCAAATTAGCTAATTAGTATTATTCCCCTTCTTTCTTCTTCTTGCTTGTTTTAGGAGTCATCATCAGAAACATCTTTTTACCTTCTAACTTAGGTAATGTTTCTGGTTGACCAACTTCTGAAAGTCTTTCAGCAAATTTTAGCAGTATTAGTTCTCCTCTTTCTTTAAACATAATAGCTCTACCTTTAAAAAGTACCTGAGCTTTTACTTTATTACCATCTTTCAGGAATCCTTCAGCATGTTTTGTTTTGAAATCAAAGTCATGGTCATCGGTATTAGGCGTAAACCTAACTTCCTTCACCTCACTTTGTTTAGCATTAGCTTTAGTTTCTTTCTCTTTCTTTTTCTTTTCGTACAGAAACTTTTTATAATCAATAGCTTTACAGACAGGAGGATTTGCTGTAGGAGAAATTTCTACCAGATCAAGCTCAAGATCTTTAGCAATTCTAAGCGCATCTTGAATAGTGTAGATACCAATAGTTACATTGTCGCCTACTAATCTTACTTCATTTGCCTTGATGCGTTCATTAATTCTGTGTTCAGGTTCTTGAACTTTAAAACGGGGATTAAATCTTCCTCCTCCTGGTCTAAACGGTGTAGCCATTAATTGTTGTTTGGTGAATAATTGCTTTAGCTAATTAAAAAATTTTTGTAAAAGTAATTGATTATACTATAAATAACCTCAAAATCCTATTTTAACACTCCAGAACCACATTTACCACTTCAAATACTAATGTATTCTGCATTCCTCCTTGCCTCCTTGCCTTGTATTTGTATCCCTTTGTGCCTCTCCGCCTTTCCTCTGTATTAATTAGCTAATCAGCAAATCAGCTAATTAGCTAATTGTATTAAACTCTGTTTTTAATCTCTTCTGTAATGTTTTTAATAAACTCGTCAATGCTTATAGTACCTGCATCTCCCTTACCCTGACGGCGAACAGAAATTACTCTTTCGTTTACTTCCTTCTCTCCTATCACGAGCATATAAGGGGTACGGCTCAGCTCAGCTTCACGAATCTTTTTACCTATTTTTTCACTTCTTTCATCTATTTCCACTCTTACGCCAGCAGCTCTTAATTGTTGTTTAAGCTCTTGTGTAAATGGAATAAACTTATCGCTGATAGGTAATATTTTCACTTGAACAGGACATAACCAAGTAGGGAATTTACCCGCATAGTGTTCCAGTAAGAATCCTATAAATCTTTCATGGGTACCCAATGGTGCACGGTGAATAATCAGCGGAGTTTCTCCTTCGTTTGCCTGATTGGTAAACTCTAATTTAAATTTAAGTCCACTATTAAAATCAACCTGATTGGTAGCAAGCGTAAATTCTCTACCAATGGCGCTCCATATCTGTACGTCAATCTTAGGGCCGTAGAATGCAGCCTCATCCTGTACTTCTACAAATGGAGTACCTGTTTCAATCAATACTTTACGCACCATGTCTTCGGTTTCCTTCCAGAGTGCAGGTTCATTCACATACTTCTGACCCAGTTTCTCAGGAGAGTGTAAGCTTAATCTCATTACATATTTATCTACTCCAAATATTTTAAAGTACTTAATGTACATTTCATTCACCGCCTTAAACTCCTGTGCAAACTGTTCTTTATTACAGTATATATGCGCATCGTTCATGTGCAGACATCTTACTCTCATCAAGCCAAACAATTCACCGCTTTGCTCGTAACGATAGCAAGTACCATACTCCGCTATACGATATGGAAGATCGCGATAGCTTTTAGGCTCTGCAGCAAAAATTTTGTGGTGATGCGGACAGTTCATTGCTTTCAGATAATACTTCTCCCCATCTAGTTCCATTGGTGGAAACATACTGTCGGCATAGTATGGTAAGTGACCACTGGTAATATAGAGGTTTTCTTTAGCTATATGTGGGGTTACAACTCGCTTGTAGCCAGCAGCTTCTTCCGATTCTTTAGCCAGTTTCTCCAGTTCTTCAATAATGATGGTACCGTTAGGCATCCACAAAATAAGACCAGGGCCAATATCGTCATCCATAGTATAAATACTCAGCTCTTTACCCAGCTTACGGTGATCTCTTTTCTTAGCTTCTTCCAGCATTAAAAGATACTCATCCAGTTCTTTCTGACTTGGGAAAGTAACGCCATAAATACGGGTAAGTTGCTTATTCTTTTCATCGCCCTTCCAGTATGCACCAGCAATGCTCATCAGCTTAATAGCCTTAATCATACCCGTGTGCGGGATATGTGGTCCACGGCATAAATCGGTAAATGCACCCTGCGTATAGAAAGTAATTTCTCCATCATTCAGGTTGCTTAGTAAATCCAGTTTGTATTCATCACCTTTCTCCGAAAAATAAGAAACCGCTTCAGCCTTAGGCACTTCTTTTCTTACAAAAGCGCTATTAGCCTTCGCCAGTTCGTTCATCTTCTTTTCCAGCGTAACAAGGTCATCTTCGGTAAGCTTTTTATCACCCAGATCCATATCGTAATAGAATCCTTTCTCCACCGCAGGACCTACCCAGAACTTTACGCCTGGGAACATCGATTCTACCGCTTCAGCCATCAGGTGAGCAGAAGAATGCCAGAAGGTAGCCTTCCCTGTATTATCGTCCCAGGTGATCAATTTTAGAGCAGCATCTTTATGTATAGGTCTGTTTCCATCCCATACCTCACCATCTACTTCGGCCACCAATACTTTGCGTGCCAATCCTTCGCTAATGCTTTTTGCTACGTCCAGTGCCGATACGCCTTCAGCATATTCTCTTTCTGCACCGTCCGGAAATTTTATTTTTATCATACCTTATATAAGAGCCGCAAATGTAAGTGATACAAACTTATTTCAGAATTCTAAGCCCCACTAATTATGAATTCTCAATTCCTATCCCATTTTCTCTTTAGTTTTTCCAGTTTTAGGCTTTAGTTTTTATATTCAATTGTATTCATTAGCAGATTAGCACTTTGGCTAATTAGCTAATGAGTTTTTGGGCGTTCCGCAAGCGGCCGTTCCAGCCCTTCCTATCTTTGCAAACCACTGGACCATCATCAGATTATTAGCAGGTTTAGGGGTGGTTGCAAAGGATATTCCCTGCTGGCACTAACGCAAATACAAATACATCGCTCCAATAAAAAAGCACCTCCAGATTAAAAGAAGTGCTTAAATTTTTACTTTATACCTTTTATCAAAGGGGAAAGAATAGGTTTACTTCAGCTTCATTTGAGCAAAGTAGGGATGTTCCGGATTTACTATTAATTCCTGCCTCTGAGAATCAACCAACACATCCATATCTTCCAGAGGTATTGCTCCAAGTAATGGTTCACAACTTCCAGGCAGTATCATTGCCCTACAAGTGGTAGCTCTGTTTTTAAACCTAACCTGAACATTGTCTACTACATCACATTCTACCACTCTTCCATCGGCTGTTTCTGCCAGCCTTTTCTCTACTACATTAAATTGAAGTATGGATTGTATATCCTCGTTTATACATAAATTATAAGATCCAGTATCAACCAACATACTAACATTCATCTCCTTTACTTCCTCCTGTCCAATTATGTTTCTACGAGCCAATACTACATCATCTCCATTTATTAGTTTTATATCAGCGTAAACCAGTCCCATAATAATTATTTTTTCCAAAGTTAGTGAAGATACTACACTTCTACTTTAAATAAAAGTTACCACCCTTTCCAGAGCAGTGCCTTTTTATTATTGTATTTTATATAAGTCTTATGTAGAGTGAGGGGAAGCTTTAATATACCTTTAAATTCTCCGCTTCTATTTCCACAACATCACCCTTTTGTTTAAGAATTGCAACCCCATTTTCTTTAGCGTAAGTTTCTAATTCAGGATAAAATGAAAAACTTGCAATACCCAGATAAATATTGTAGTTTTTAAAATCGGGATGTAGTATTCTAAAATTACCCACTTTTTTATCTATCAGTTTCTTCACATCATTTTCACGCGCTTTGTATTTACATTCTATTAATGCAATACAGTCTCCATTATACATTACTATATCATATTCATCCTCTAAACGTTTTGTTTTAGTGTGAATATTTTTTGAAATACTGTCAAATTTAATGTTACCTAGTTTGGGATTATCATACAAAGAATTATAAAAATATTCTTCTGTTGTCATCCCTATATTATCAGTTATCCCTCCCAAATGAATCCCCATTCTTTTCAATGTTTCATCTGTACTTTTCATTTGTGCAGTTGTTTCAGCCATTAGAACTTCATTTTTTGCAATTTGGGCATCTGTTTTAGCTTGCGAAACCGCCAAACCTGCTACCAATTCTTTCAATTCATTATCTGTCATCTTCTTTGCTTTGATACAAATGTATCCTTTTAAGATTTAATAGTCCTTTTAAATAAAAAGGCACCACCCTTTGCAGAGCAGTGCCTTTTGTTTTATCTTATCTACAAACCAAACAAAATAGTTTACCATTTTTTTGCATACGTTACCCTTCAATCGCAAAGATTATTCCTTCAAACTCAAATATTATACTCCAAATCACAACAAGTATATCATTTTTTGTCAGACACCAACCTTCAAACTCATGGAGTATAGCTTCAAACTAAAACACTTTACTACAAACATCAAAGAGTATATCATTTTTTGCCAGAAATCAACCTTCAAACTCACGGAGTATAGCTTCAAACTAAAATACTATACCCCAAATCACAACGAGTATATCATTTTTTGTCAGACACCAACCTTCAAACTCATGGAGTATAGCTTCAAACTAAAACACTTTACTACAAACATCAAAGAGTATATCATTTTTTGCCAGACATCAACCTTCAAACTCATGGAGTATAGCTTCAAACTAAAATAGTATATCATAAAACTCCAGACACATTTTATATTTTAATAACATATGTATTTTTAAAAGAAGTTTCTAACCTCTTTTTAAAATTAACAGCTAAAACTAATTAACGTTTTTTTCTCTATTCAAAACAGTTACCTCTTTACAGACAAACGTATTAATATAAAACGAAGTTCCTACAGTTGGCCAACTAAAGAATTCATTCACTAAGTCTTATTTCATCACCCAATTAAATAACAAGTTTATGAAAATTTGTAAAGGCCACATCATTGCCACCACGGCAATAGCTATCCTCCTCTATGCCTGCAATAACGAACGGCGTGAAAATAGTTCATCCGCAAAAGCAGACAGCACTGTATCGGATCAGAATTCTGTTGCTAAGAATGGTAATGCAACCCCAATGGAACAAAATGCTCCCCCTTCCTCCAATGCAGCTGTAGCAAAAGCAAACGACTCTATTATCCGGACTGCAGACTTAAAGTTTAAAGTAAAACAGGTATATCAATCCACCACTGCAATAGAAGACATAGCTACGCACTTTGGCGGCTTTGTAACTTCTTCCAATCTTACCAGTTCAATAGATCAGGTAAACACCACAGAAATAAGTGCCGATTCATCTTTGGAAACTACACTATATACTGTTACCAACAGTATGGTAGTAAGAGTGCCCAATATTACATTGGATACTACCCTTAAATCGATGGCTTACCTGATAGACTATCTGGATTACAGAAATATAAAAGCAGAAGACTCCAGACTTCAGTTTATGCAGGCACAGCTTACTAGGAACCGTCTTCAACACCACACTCAAAGAGTGGAAAACAACATTGACAATAAAGGTAAAAAGCTGGGAGAAACCACCAATGCGGAGGACAACCTTTTAAACAAACAGGAACAGGCAGACAATGCTTTACTGGAAAGTTTTTTACTGAAAGATAAAGTTAATTACAGCACCATTACATTAAGTATCTACCAGCGTCAGGGGATTAAAAGAACACTTATTGCAAACAATAAAAACATAGAACCTTACAAGCCTTCTCTCCTTAAACGTTTAGTAGAATCTATTCAAACAGGATGGCTGGTTCTGGAAGACCTTATGCTATTCCTGATAAGAATATGGAGCTTAATAGTAATAGCTTTAGTAGTCCTGTTTATCTATAGAAAATTCTTTAGAAAGTCCACACCAAAATCTTAATCAATTATATACATTATTAATCTCTCAAAACTTAATTTTATGAAATACATAATAGCAATTTTAGTGCTTGGTTTTATAGCTTGTAACGATCCTGTTACATTCAATAGCCCACAACCAACAAACGCAGCAGATGAAAATAGTTTCCCTGAAAAACTAATGGGGAATTACCTAAGCGAAGACAAGTATTCTATCCTGACAATTGACAGCAACAGTATAGTAAACACCTATGACTACGATGAGAAAGAACATAAAGACAGCCTGGACACTTCCTATGTTTTAAAAGGCGATACTATATTCAGTAAAAACTCCGACTCTAAAGAAAAAGTAGTCATAAAAGGAGACACTTTATTGAAGCATGTACATTTTACAGATACTTTATTTACTATAACTGATAGCAGTCTACTTAGATACTTTAAAGGGTATTACTTCCTTAATATCAAAAGTAAAACTAACTCATGGGTAGTACAGAAACTGTCCTTACAAAAAGGTAAGTTAACTATAGGTCATGTTTCGGATAGTGCCGACCTGCATAAGTTACAAGAGATAACTGGTACCGTAGAAGACACCATTACTATTCCATTCTCTTTAACCAGAAGACAGTTTAAAAAGTTTCTACGCAATGAAGGGTTTAGTAATAAAGAAGTATTTACTAAGATAACACTATCAAAATAAACACCACCCTATAAACTAATAAAGCCTCCTGAAATACAGGAGGCTTTATTTTTGTAAACATGAAGTCTTAATCAATTAAATAACTTTCTCAATGTATTAATTTGCATTCATTATCAAATTATCACATCATCAAATTATCACATTGGTATATCATCATATTAATTCTCCACCCTGATATTCATACCTGCTGGCATATGCGGCCCTCCTCCCATTTGTCCGCTCTTATTTAAACTATACGTAAAGCTTAACAGGAAGTAACGTTGCAGAACTGTATACCTTACATCTTCTATATAATTCTGAGAAGAATTTCTGGAAATACCGGTATTCTGATTCAGTAAATCAGCCACACTAAACTTCAGCTCAGCACGTTTATTTTTCATAAAAGATTTAGCCAGCGAAGCATTCCACAAAGGCACCGATGTATTGTATCCATCCGTTCTACCACTATTAATACTGTAGGTAAACTTATTGGTCAAAGTCATACCCCATGGAAGATCTTTAATAATATCCAACCCATATTTCTGCGTATTATAATTACCGTTCAGCATAGGTTGTAAAGAGTATTCAACCCTGCTCAACATCAGCGTAGCAGAAGCCTGAATATCTATTACTTTATCAATAGAGAAATTCCACATCAGATTTGGATTAATAGCTCGATTATCAATCTTATTTTCCTCCCCATTTATATAACCAATATTATGATTAATAGTAGTACCAAGATTGACGAATATTCTCGATTTTATTTTCTTAATATAAAATCCATACCCACCATTTGCAAATACATTCCATTGTCCATCAGCATTCACAGGCATTGTTTTTCTGCTGCCATTAAAGAAGGTAGAATCCGAATTTACTATTGCATTATTGGTATAAGATGCATTGGCAAAAGCAAAGAACATTCTTTGTTTAAAGAAGTCTCCACCAAAGTAATTAAAGTTCAGATTATGAGAGTATGCTCTGTTAAGATTAGGATTACCAATGGAGATATTAGTAAGTCCATTACTAATGGTTAGTACAGGCTGCAACTGAGTGGTAGTAGGCTGTTGAACTGCAGTAGTATATTCCAGACGCAGATTACTAAACATATTAAACTTATACTGATAAGAGAAGTTGGGAAGTATATCGGTAAAAGATTTTTGTAAGGTATTATCAATTGTTTTATTGGTACTATTCAGCGTAGCCGACTGCAATGAAAACCCAAAGTTATAATTGAACTTAGACTTACTTTTTCGATAATTTAAACCAGCACCATTGTATATATATTCACTCCTAAAACTGTTGGATAATATACTATTTGCTTTGTTATAAGTTCCACTGCTACTATCGTAATCAAAAGTCCTTTTATTGGTTTCTCCTACACTGTTATTATAAAATAAATTGAACTCAATTAAGCTACTCTTGGTAATAGGTTCTGTGTAAGTAGCATTTGCGCCAATAGTAGTAGTCTTAGCATCCCTGCTATTCTGTTGATTAATAATTGAATCCATAGGAGCCGGGAATGTAAAGGTGGTATTTCTGGAATACTGATCACCATGCTGATTACTCTTATTATAATTAAAATTAGAAGAAAGTGAAATGGTTCTTCCTTTCTTTTTAAACTTATGCCTTAGTAATAAAGAATTGGTTGATTGAATAGCATCAGAATTAGTATGCGTAGTATCAGCACCTTGATTGAATGGAGACTTCGATGCATCTACAGTATTGTATTTTCCAGATGAACTTTGTTGTTGCTGTTGCCAGGTAATAGAAGGTACAAACTTCACTGAAGTAAAACTATCAATAGCATGATCAATAGTAAAGTTTGCACGCTGCTGTTGCTGAATACTAAAACTATTGGAAACATATTTTTTATTCATAATCGGACTCATATATTGAGTACCAGTTACACTCTCATTATTTAGTCTGATATCACTAACCGTACCGGAACCATTAAAATCAGTCTTCTTCTTATTCCAGCTGTCATTGTAATTTAATCCCCCTGCAAAAGTCTGTGCTATTCCATTTTGTGAACTACCCAATACAGGCAGTCCTGCATTCTCCGGACCGTCGGTAAACGTTTTTATATTTATACCACCAGCACCTTTCATCATCTTACCCATTTCGCCTGTAAAGTTCATAACATCCATCATACTAAATCCCTGCTTGTTGGTATTATTCCCCATGGCAATAAATGATAGTTGTTTATCCCCTTTAAAGCGATTCATATTTGTTTGTCCTTCAAATCTATTATCGCCATTTCCACCTGCAGTGGCTTTACCAAATATGGCATTATCACGATCTTTCTTTAGCTTAATATTGATAGCTTTCTCGCTGTTTCCATCATCAACGCCTGTAAAAGTTGCCTGATCTGTTTTCTTATCAAACACCTGTACTTTATCTACAGCATCTGCATTCAAATTCTTAGTAGCCATCTTAGGATCTCCAGTAAAAAACTCCTTGCCGTTAACATACACCTTATTCACCGACTGCCCATTTACTTTCACCGAACCATCTGCATCAACTGTTACTCCAGGAAGTTTCTTCAGCAGATCTTCCACTACTGCATTGGGTTGTGTAACAAAGTTCTCGGTATTAAACTCCAGTGTATCATTATTAATCATTACCGGAGCACGCTTCGAAATAATAGTGATATCATTAAGCGATTTAATATCAGTCATAATTATTCTGCCCATCTTATAGCTTTCCTGCTCCTGAAGTATTATAGATTTCCAAAGAGGTAAAAAACCAGTATAAGAAACCGCAACTACATACTTCCCTTTTCCAGGATGTCCTAAAGAGAAACGACCTGCAGAATCGGCCAAAGTAAAGCTTACAAGAGAAGAGTCTTTTGCCTGCATAAGCGACACTGTAGAAAAGCCCAGATATCGCTGATGGGCTGTATCATAAACAGCACCTGTAATGGTTGACTTTTGTGCATAGGAAACCCCAATTGTACATACTACTAAAATGATTGCAAGTAAAGTTCGATTCATGTTCATACCACTATTTGAAAATAAAAATAATATTATCCTTTTAGAGCAGCAAGTTCAGATTTTAAAGTATCAACTTCGGTTTTAAGTTCCTGAATAGCCTTTACCATAATAGGTAAAAGAGTAGAATATGCTGCTTCTAATTT
Organism: uncultured Chitinophagaceae bacterium; assembly: GCA_903907815.1. Taxonomy (GTDB): domain Bacteria; phylum Bacteroidota; class Bacteroidia; order Chitinophagales; family Chitinophagaceae; genus CANFLJ01. The sequence goes on from CAIVPM010000211.1 coordinate 22,973, forward strand.
ATCAGGATTTAC
>CAIVPM010000212.1 GCA_903907815.1 uncultured Chitinophagaceae bacterium
ATGGCCGGATCATCTCAAACTATCCGAATACTAAATACTTCAGGAGGTTTTATTACAGGAACAGATAATGGTTTGGGAAATAATCTTGCTTTAGATATTCAATCTGGTACTACAACTTTCTTTGGAGATGCTACCGCTAATTCAGATCATGAAAAGAAATTTTATAGTGTCAATGTAGCTTCAGGCGCAACACTGGCTTTAAATAAAGGAATTTTGGTGAGATATGGTGCATTTAATGTAGCTGGAACAATACAAATTAATACCAACGGTTACATACAAAGCGGAGTTACAAGCAATATTCCTGTTGCATACAGCGGTGCCGCTTCTAAACTTATTTATAACAATGGTGGTGATTATACTTCCACAAATTATGAGTGGCCTACTACCAGTTCACCTACGAATGTTACCATTCAAAATACTGGTACAAATCTGATTCTAAATAATAGTAAATCTATTAGCGGAACACTAAGTCTTACTACTGGTAAGATTACTACTGGAGCGAATGTTTTAAGTGTTGCTGCAGCCGGAACAGTAAGCCGCACTAATGGTTGGGTAAATGGGAATTTATCCAGGGCATTTAGTACCGGTAGTAGTATTGCATTAACCTATGATATTGGTAATGCTACCAGCTGGATGCCTACCAGTTTAAATGTATCCTCAGCAACAGTTGCCGGTAGTGTTACTGTTGCTACACTGGATGGTAAACATCCTAATTATAGTACTTCAGGTCTGCATAGTACTAAATATATCAATAGAAACTGGAATGTTACCGTTAATGGTGGAACCTTTACAGGTGCTCAGTTACAATTTAATTATCTGGCTGCCGATTTAAGTGGTGGTGCAGCTGCAGCCAATATTAAAGGGGTAAGATACACTGGTACTGCATGGGCTTATCCAACTACAGCTGCCACTTCAAGTTATTCATTTACCAATAGTGGGATGAGTAATACTACCTTAAGCCAGTCATTTACTGGTGGCGAATGTGCCGGAGATATGGTCCTTCCTACTCAGGGTAGTAATTCACCCGTTTGTGCAAACAGTACATTAAACCTCAATGGGGTTGCTGTTAGTTCAGGTGGTATAGGTACTATTAATTATAGCTGGACAGGCCCTAATAGTTTTAGTGCTGCTGGTTTGTCTGCCAGCATATCCAATGCTACTACAGCCGCTACGGGCACCTATACTATTACCGCTACGGATGCTGCTGGATGTACAGCTACTAAAACATTGTTGGCTACTGTAAATGCTAATAGTACTCCTTCGGTAAGTATATCACCTACCAGTGTCAATACAGCCAGTCAGACTTTTACTGCAACTGCCTCCAACACGGCTGGTGGAGTAGTTACTTATGCCTTCATTAAAGGATTAACTACTATGCAAGCTACGCTGGCAAATACATGGAATGCAACCGGTTTAGCAAACGGTGATAATATTACCTGCGCAATATCGGTTGTTGGTGGTACTTGTTTAACTGCTACAACAGCATTTTCAAGTCAGGCTACTGTTTGTATTTCTGGTGTTACCCCTGCCTTAGGTATTTTACCTGCTACTGCAACTAGTGCTGCTACTACTTTCACTGCAACTGCTATAAATACAATGGGTGGAGTAGTAACATACGACTTTAAAAAGAACAATATCAGTCAGCAACTTTCTGCTGCTAATACATGGTCTGCAACAGGTTTAGTTACTGGCGATGTTATTTCTTGTTCTATAACTATCACAGGTGGAAGTTGTCTTACACAAACTACTGCAAACTCTGCTAATACTGTTACTGCTTGTATTAATCCTGCTACCCCTTCGGTAAATATTGGAGTTGATGTCAATCCGGTATGTGCTGGTACTTTAGTAACATTTACTGCTACACCAACCAATGCTACTGCTCCATCTTATGCCTGGTTTAAAGGAGCTTCTCAGGTTGGTACAGGTATTACTTACAGTAGTAGTTCTCTGGCTAATAGTGATGCTATTACTTGTGTTATGACAGCCAGCAATATTTGTGGCTCCAGCAATAGTTTTAATAGCAATACTATTGTAATGAATGTAAATAGTGCTACTAATTCCAGTACTCCGGTTACCAGCTGTGGTAGCTATACCTGGAATGGTCAAACCTATGCATCAAGTGGTACATATAATAAAACATTTACCGGTGGCAATGCTAAAGGTTGTGATAGTACGGCTACACTTGTCTTAACAGTCAATACACCAGATACCTGGACGGGTGCTACCAATAATGATTGGAATACCGCTACCAACTGGGCTTGCGGTTCAGTGCCATCAACTGGTGCAGATATAACTATTCCTGCTGCTACTAATTATCCTGTTTTGTCCAGTGGTATAAGTGTAGGTGCTATCAGTATTGCAAGTGGTGCCAGTGTTCGTTTAAATGGATATACGTTTACTATTAATAGTACAGTAAGCGGAACTGGAACAATCAAAGGTTCAGCCACTTCCTCTTTAGTATACAATGCTGGTAGTAGCAATACGCTATATTTTGGCAGTTCAGCTTCCGATAGTCTTTTGGGTAACCTAACTATTAGCGGTGCAGGAACTTTAACCTTAGCAACAGGTGTTGGAATCACCTCAGCATTGAATGTAAATAGTGGTGGTTTAACTATTGGTAGTCATCTTACTTTAAAGAGTACCTCTATTACAAATACCGCTGTAGTAGGTCCTGTGGCAGGAACTATCACAGGAATTGTTACTGTAGAAAGATATATTCCTCAAGGAAATAGAGCTTACAGAGATCTTGCACCAGCTGTAGCCAATGCAGGTGCTATATATAACAACTGGCAGGAAAGAGGTACAAGTCCTGCAGGATATGGAATGTATATTACGGGCGTAAAAGCAGCCGCACCGGGTGGTGTAGATGCTACAACGGGATTAGATAAAACAGCAAGTGGAAACACTTCATTGTATATATATGCAGCGGGGACATGGCCTTCTGTTACCAATACTAAGTTAACAAATCTGGATCCTTTTATGGGTTATCGTGCTTCTATAAGAGGCGATAGAACCTATAATATTTATGGGTCCGATCCTGCAACAATGGCCAATGCTACTACACTAAGAACTACTGGTAACCTGGTTACGGGTAATGTACTATTCACTACTACCAATGTAACCAGCAATGTATTTACTTCTACTGCAGCTAAACTTCAATCAGGTGCCAACAACTTTAACCTGGTGGCTAATCCTTATGCTTGCCCTATCGATTGGGAAACTGTTTATGCCAATGCCGGAACGCAGAATATAAGCAGTAGTTACTGGTACTTCGATCCTACATTTATGTCCGCAGGTTATGCTACTTATGTAACCTATAATGCAGTGTCGCATGTAAATAGCAATCCAACTTCTAAAGTAAATAAGTACATACAGCCCGGTATGGCTTTCTTTGTGCAGAATAGCAATAGTAGTAATCCTGCTTTGTCTATTACCGAAAGCAATAAAGCACCAAATAGTACAAAGACTGCTGTGTTTAGAACAGAAGCGCCAAATTATATTCATGCTTCTTTATGGAAGAATATAAATGGTAATAATACCAATGTTGATGGTGCGGTTGCTGTATTCAATAATGGCTTTACCAGAACAATAGGAGATAAGGATTCTAAGAAATTAATGAATGGGGTAGAGAACTTATTTATTAATCAAGCAAATACCGATTTAAGTATTGCTGGTCTGCCAGTACCTACCGATAATGAAGAGATTTTATTAAATTTAAGTCAGTTGGTAGCGGGTACAACTTATCAACTTCAGGTAGATGCTGGACAGTTTACAACAACTGCTGTGGAAGCATTTATTAAAGATAAATTGTTCAATAAAGTAGTGCCTGCAGTAGAGGGTATTTACTTTACACCAACAAATGATCTTGCTTCCTATCAAGCCCGATTCAGTATTGTATTTAAAACAGCTAAAGTAAATCCTATCATTATTAAAGGGGCTGTTTCTATTTATCCAAATCCGGTAAGCAGCAACACTTTCAACTTACAGATGAACAATCTGGAGAAAGGAAAGTATACAGTTACTGTGATGAATAGTCTCGGTCAGGAAGTATTAAATAGTACTATTAGTAATGAGTCAAATTCTACATTGAAAGCGATAACTACTAAAGGATTAACTACAGGATTGAACACAATTCAGGTAAAAGGAAAAACGGGTAGTTATACAACCGAAATGATAATAAAATAATAAAGAATATAGTAGAACCCAGATTTTGCAGCTTTAGTAAATGATTATCAACTGCAAACGCTGGGTTCATTTTTATTAATGTGCTCACCAATCTATATTCTTTAGGAGGTGCTATACTAATAGCGAAGCCAGCAATTCTATACTTACTTCAATATCTGCACCATCCTGAATTTCGTAACTAATTGTTTTGGTAATGTATTTATTTTTCTCAAAACGCACATGGTACATTCCAATTGCCAAACTAGGTGTTCTAAAATGCCCGGTTTTATTGGTGCCACCAGTCCAGATAACTTCATTGTTATTGTTGATAATGTCTACTTTAACGGCACTTATTATGTCTCCTTCTACATCTTTTACAATACCCAGACACCTGCCCAATCCATCCGTATCGGTATGGCTTTTAGGATTTAATGGAGTAGTGTCGAAAAAAGTATTGATTACATTTTCAGCATGTGGCTGATTGTTTACCTGCACCAGCAAACATAAATCCCATAGATTTTGAGCTACAGTTACAGTAATGTCGCTAGTGGAAGTTACTCCTTTTTTTACCGCACTTTTTTCGCCACTTTGTTCTTTAATACCTGTATTCCAGGTATCGTTTAAAGCAGCAATTTCGGCTACCCAATCGGGACCTAGTTCTGTATGATAGGTGGCAGCTTTAATATTCCATATTTTTATCAGTACGGGTATATAACCACGACTGGCAGCATTTAATCCGGCTTTGCCAGAAGGGAAAAATTCCATCAGTTTTGGGGTGTTTAGTCCAAACACATCTTGTATCTTGTTATACAATCTATGCCCGGTAGAATTTACAATATTTGTATTTTTATCTACAAAATTGGTAGCGCTCTTTTGATCGCCTTTTTGCAATTGTACAACCCCTGTTTTATACAATTCTTTATTCGTTTTTAGCATAGTAAGTTTAGCGGTATATAACCCACCGGCATTGTTGGCATCGAACCTGTTTGTTGTATCATCTAAAAATTTTACACCATTTACGTAAGAACAATGTTCAAGCGATTTTTCAAATGGATTTGTAGCAACAGTAATTAGCGATTTCATAAAGTATTTTTTAATATTCGGTAAAGAGAACCTTAAGTAGTAACTATAACTATGATAAATATCAGTTTAGCTAATATTAACAGCGTATTAACCTATTGTTTAAAAAATAATTATTATTATTTGCCGCTCCTTTTTGTTATATACTAAAGTAGTATTGTTTTAAGTTTTTTAATTTATTACACTTATAAAACTGCAACCCTAATAAAATATTTAATTTATTACACTGATAAAACTGTTCGTGTATAAAAACATTCATTTTATTATACTGATAAAACTGTTCGTGTATAAAAATATTTATTTTATTACACCGATAAAACTGTTCGTGTATAAAAACATTCATTTTATTACACTGATAAAACTGTCTATGAAGTAAAATAAATATTTTGGTAGTTCTCTTAAATTGTAAGTGATATAAAATGAAAATTTTGGTGATATTGTAAAGTTGGTATTTAGTATTTATTGAGGAATGATGAAGTATATAAAAAAGGATGTTATTTAAATGCTGTTTGAAAGTATGTATATACTATTAGCATTTAAGTAATTATTGTTAGATTCTTCTATAAATTACCTAATTATAGCCATAAATAAATCGGCGTGTTTTACTGTAAATTATAATTTATGTATAAATAATATAAAAACAGTGCCGAAAATTGATTTTTTATACCGTTGTTTAACGGTTGTTTTGTATTGAAATAGTACTTCTATTTGTGGTTTGTAATATATGTTGCTTTTAAAAGACCTGTTTAAAGCATTAAGTAAGTATGTTTTAATGAAATAATAGACCTTAAAAATAGTTTGAAATGAAGGAACAGATAAATTTACATTAAAGTGATGTAAGCCCAGTACAAAAAATATAATTTTTGTTATGTGCAATGGTTTGCATATAAAAAGTATCATTAATAAACAAACTAATAAAAGTATGAACAAGATAATTGTAGCGGGATCAGCCATCATGATGGTTGTAATTTTTGCTTTAGGTGGTTGTTCTAAAAGTGATAATGCTCATGTACCTGTAACCCGTTTATTAGGTAAACTTAGTTTAGATAGTACAAAATGCTACATGCAAGGGCAATGGCATTTGTGGGCAATAAAAGGTGGAATTGGAGGACCTGGTGTTGTAAATTATTATAAAAATAGTATTATGAATTTTGACACTGCTACTATGAAAGTTCAAGAGTTTGACAACGGAACAAAGTTTGTAGATACTACTTTTACTTTTGTCAAAGTATATAATATTTATACAGGTATTGATTCGTTAAGATCGGAAGAGCACACG
>CAIVPM010000213.1 GCA_903907815.1 uncultured Chitinophagaceae bacterium
AAGCATTTGAGCGAAATGTAGAACCTGTAAGACCAGGCAGAAAACATCCTCGGGTTGTAAAAGCCAAAAGAATAAATGGCAAATATCAAACATTCACTAACTATAAAAGAGCTATATAATCCTTAACTAAATGACATTGGCCTTTGGCCCCCGCTATCATTCCAATCTTTTTTTTGCTGCGCTGTTTTACTCCCCTTCAGAAAATTGCTGTGGCGCAGCAAAAAAAAGGATTTTCCCCTCTATCGGTTTTGCAATACAAAATACATCGCTCTGTCTTTCCAACAGAGAGGAACGAAGCAGAAAGCTATCTGAGTTTCAAAGAATTTAGGTTGTTAGTTTGAAGTAATATCTATTCCACAATATTTAGTGGCATGTAACTGCAATTCCTTCCCTAGTTTTAGGTCTCCTTTAATACTCCTTTTCAAACTTTTTTCTTCTTGCAAAAATATTACACTCTCTTTTATAAATATTATACCCTTCAACACTTATCATTAGCTGTTTCTTAAAAATATTATACCGCTCCGCTAAAATATTAGTTCATTCCGTACCCTTCACTAGTCATTCCCAATCATTATTATAACGTTCCGCTCAAATATTATGCCATTCTGCTCCAAGCGATACTTCCATCTGATAAATATTATACTTCTCCTGCAAAATATTACATCACTTTTCTTCAAAATCATATATCCCCAAAAAATACTGTATTTGTTCCTCCCATCTCCCTGAATTATTTATCAAATTAAAGTGTATTCAATTTTTAATTATTAATTCTTAATTTTTAATTGAACTTGTATTCATCAGCACATTATCAAATTAGCTAATTTGTATTACATTGTCATTCCCTTGTAAAAAGTACCTATGAAATCGTTTGCAATCGTCATTCATTACATATTAACGCTTCAAAAATTACAAACCTGTTTAATTTTGCCCCATGCTAAATGCACAGGAAATATTAAAAACAGCGTACAGGGATGCCGAAGAGGTTTCTTTCGATCTGTTGTATAGCAAACAGCAGAATATTCCCGGATCAGTATTATATGATATCAGAAGGTACTTTGCACGCCATCCTTGGGTGGCCGACGATACCGGTATGCTCGAGTATCATTACGAAGGAAAAGGATCGAAAGAAAATTATTTAAAACTGAAGTTCTGCACTACCGGAAATAAAATTTGTGAAGATAAACCTTGTGGTACCTGCAATCAGTTGCCTACAGCCAATTGCAATGGTCAGCACCATACGGTAGATGTATTTTTAATTCACTTCACTGCAGGCTTTCTAAAACAGTTTACCGATCATATAGAAACTACTTCTTTAAAAGATGAAGTACTGGCTTTTAAATATGAAGAATCGTTTACAAAGGTGTTTACTATCTGTCAGAAGAAAAGAAATATTCTCGACGATCTGCTGAATAATAGTTACACCGGAGCCATGCAGAATATCTTTATCAATGCAAGAATTCAGGAGCTGTTACTGCAAAGTGTGGGTTGTATTGTAAACGAAAAGAGCGAGGTATTTGAGTGTAAATTCTTATCCGATGATTATGGTAAAGAAAGAATTTATTCTGCCCGCGATATATTATTACAAAGAATAGGCAATCCAATTACCATCAAGGAATTGAGTCGTAAGGTAGCTATCAATGAGTGCTATCTGAAGAAAGGATTTAAAGAAGTTTTTGGTATGACCATCTTCGAATTTTATCAGCAACAACGCATGGAGCACGCCAAGTATTTGTTGCACGAAAAAGGGTTGTCTGTAACCGAAGCGTCGGTAGCGCTGGGATATTCTTCCATAGCCCACTTCTCCACTGCTTTTAAAAAGCAGACAGGCATCAAGCCCTGCGAGCTATTGAATTAATACAATAAATATGTATAAAAAAGTCCCGGAAGTACCTACTCCCGGGACTTTGTATTAAGCGTTTTGCTTTCTACGTTCTGCGTTCCGCATTAATGCATTTTCAAATTCCCCAATTTTCAATTTGTATTCATTAGCACATCAGCACATCAAATTAGCTAATTTGTATTCCTATTGCCTCCTTGCATATTGCCTTTCCTCATCTGTTCACCTTCAAACTCCCGAAGTAGAGTCTAAATCCAATGGAGTATACTATTTTTCTCCAGATGATAGCCTTCAAACTCCAGGAGTATATTCTCAAACTATAAGAGTACATCATTTTTTGTCCAACGTTATACTTCAAACTCCAGGAGTATATTTCCAAACAGAAATCATATAGCATAAATCCCCAGACACTATTCTTCAAACACAAAACGTATACGTTCAATCTCCAAACGTTGGTCTTCAATTGAAAATACTATATCTTCAATTGCTCGACACATTTTATAGAGCTTTTATTAAAACAATAACGACAAACAGCCAGTAACTATAAAATGTATTTTCATCACTCCCTATATTCAAATTTTGAACATCTTTAACCTATTAAACCCCTTGAACTGTATTGTTCTATTCCTTCCTCCTATCTCCCTTTATTTATATTCCATTTAAGCTTCTTCCTCAACAATTACCAGTTAAACTTGTTATTCACCGGATAGTCATTTTAAGATAGAATTTGCTTAGGTTGAGTTGGCTTTACTAAACAAACTACTATATTTACAATCATTTTAAGTTAAACGACATGGATATAATTGCTGGAGAATTGCTGCGACATATTGACAGCCCTTCAGATTTAAAAAAGATTGATCGCGATCAACTGCACAAAGTCTGCGAAGAACTTCGTCAGTATATTGTAGATGTAGTAAGTGTGCATGGCGGTCACTTTGCGGCTAGTCTGGGCGTGGTAGAGCTCTCTGTAGCGTTGCATTACGTGTACAATACTCCTTACGATCAGTTGGTATGGGATGTAGGCCATCAGGCTTATGGCCATAAAATACTGACTGGCAGAAGAGATAATTTTGCTACCAACAGAAAATATAAAGGACTTAGTGGCTTTCCTAAACGTAGCGAAAGCGAATACGATACATTTGGTGTAGGGCATTCCTCTACCTCTATTTCCGCGGCATTGGGTATGGCCATGGCGGCAAAATACAAGGGCGAAAACAGAAAATCGGTAGCCATTATTGGCGATGGAAGTATGACTGCAGGTATGGCTTTTGAAGCCATGAACCATGCGGGTATTGCCGATAGCGACCTACTGGTAATACTGAATGATAACTGTATGAGCATTGACCCGAATGTGGGTGCACTGAAAGAATATTTAACCGATATTACTACTTCTCAGCTATACAATAAGTTTAGAGATGATGTATGGAAAATACTGGGCAAACTGCCTACTGGTAAGAACTTTACCCGAGAAGTAGCGAGTAAAATGGAGGCGAGCATTAAGGGACTGGTAAGTAAGAGCAGCAACCTTTTTGAAGCGTTGAACTTCCGCTATTTTGGTCCTATAGATGGTCATAATATCTCGAAGCTGGTAGATACACTGGCCGACTTAAAGAAAATACCTGGCCCTAAATTGTTGCATATAGTAACGGTAAAAGGAAAGGGCTTTTCGCTGGCAGAAAAAGATCAGACCAAGTGGCATGCTCCAGGTTTGTTTGATAAGGTAACAGGAGAGATACTGAAGAAGACTCCTACGGCACCTCAAGCACCAAGATATCAAGACGTTTTTGGACATACCATGATTGAACTGGCAGAAATGAACGACAAGATATTTGGTGTAACTCCTGCTATGCCCAGTGGTTCTTCGCTGAAGTTTATGATGGAAAAAATGCCTAACCGTGCATTTGATGTGGGCATCTGCGAGCAGCATGCCGTAACACTTAGTGCAGGGCTTGCTACACAGGGATTGAGGGTGTTCTGTAATATCTACTCTTCCTTTATGCAAAGAGCCTTCGATCAGGTGGTGCATGATGTAGCTATACAAAAACTTCCAGTAGTACTTTGTTTAGATAGAGCCGGTCTGGTAGGAGAAGATGGTCCTACGCACCATGGCTGTTATGATATTGCTTATTTCCGTTGTATTCCAAATATGGTAATCAGTGCGCCAATGAACGAAAGAGAATTGCGCAACCTCATGTATACCGCTCAGTTGGATAAGAATGAAGTACCATTTGTAATTCGTTATCCAAGAGGTAATGGGGTAATGCCTGAATGGCAGACTGCTTTCGAAGAGATTACGATTGGTACCGGCAGAAAGCTGAAAGAAGGGAAAGATGTGGCGATACTGAGTCTTGGACATCCAGGCAACTTTGTACAAACTGCCATCAGAGACCTTAGAAATGAAGGTATAGATATAGCACACTACGATATGCGTTTTGCGAAACCACTGGATGAAGCAATGCTGCACGAAGTATTTTCTACCCACAATAAGGTGATTACTGTGGAAGATGGTACAGTTGTTGGTGGCTTTGGTTCTGCGATACTGGAATTTATGGCGCAGAACAACTATACTGCTTCGGTAAAAATGATGGGTATACCGGATAGACTGGTAGAACATGGTACACTGAAGGAACTGTACCTGGAATGTCATTACGATGCTGCTGCAATAGCAGAAGCGGTAAAGGATATGATGAGCCTGTCGGTAGATATAAAACAGTTGGTTTAAGCTGTAGGTTATAGGTAGTAACTGATAAGTTAATCTATATTCAATTCTTCAACTTATCACTTAAAACTTAGTACTTACCACTGTATTGTTTTTACTTTTTATTTTTCACTTTTTACTTTACCTAAGTGTCGTTTATAAAATTTCATGCTGATCAGCTATTCGATGGATATCGTTTTAGAAAGCAGGATGAAGTATTGATAACCGACGAAAACGGGAAGGTGTATGGTATCATTCCACTTTCAGAAGCCGGAGAAGATATTAAAAAGGTAGAAGGGATACTCTGTCCGGGTTTTGTAAACGCCCATTGTCACCTTGAATTAAGCTTTTTAAAAGGCGTTATTCCCACCCATACTGGTTTAGTTGGTTTTGTATCGCAGTTAATGCAACACCGCAATGCCGCTACCGAAATAATAGAACAAGCCATTGTAGATGCCGAAGCAGAGATGATAGCGAATGGCATTGTGGCTGTAGGAGATATCTGCAATACACCCCATACCATTGCTCAGAAACAAAAGGGCAGGATAAAATACCAGAACTTTATAGAAGTAGCAGGGTTTGTTCCCGGAGCAGCTGAGAGCCGTTTCAATACTATTAAGGAAATTGCTAATCAATTTTATAATCATTTTCCTAATAATACCTCTATTGTTCCGCATGCACCTTACTCGGTTTCCTTGCAGCTTTTGGATAAGATAAAAGAACATTCACACAATAAAATATTCAGCATTCACAATCAAGAGACTGCTCAGGAGAATATTTTCTTTAAAGAGAAAATAGGCGAATTCCTTTCCTTATATAATAATCTTGGGGTAGATCTTTCATTCTTTAATAATAAATACAATAGCAGTGTTGATTATTATATAGATAGAATAGCAAAGGAGATGAATGCTTTGTTTGTCCATAATACTTTTACTGCAAAAGAAGATATAGACAGCATTGTGAAACAGATAAGCAATCCTTATTTCTGTCTTTGTCCTGCTGCCAATTTGTATATAGAAAACAGTTTACCAGACATTAATTTATTCAGATCAGTAAATAGCGGAAACAATATAGTGGTGGGAACAGACAGCCTTGCCAGCAACCATTCTTTGAGCATTTTAGAAGAACTTTCCATTATTCAAGAACATCATCCTACCATAGAATTAGCGGAGCTTTTAAAATGGGCTACCATTAATGGAGCCAGGGCTTTGACTTTAGATAAATCATTAGGAAGTTTTGAAATAAATAAGCAACCAGGTATTATTCAAATAATTAATAAAAAATATTTAGGAAATAATTTGGTTAATTCAACTATTGAGGTATTTTTGTAATCCAATTAACCAAACGTATCTATGAAGAAGATTTCAATATCCACTTTACTTTCAGTAGTACTGTTTTTCGTGTTGATAGTTGCAACATCAAAATTTCAGACTACCTATCATGAGGGCGACAAATTCGGATGGCCTTTCGTGTTTTTCTCAGCGTATAATAATCATGAGTTTGTTACCGATCAGTCTTTCTCTATTCTAAACTTTGTTTTAGACTTAGCAGTTTGTTTCGGTGTAGGCTTTGCTGTTGCTACTGTTTTAGGCAAATTAAAACATCATAAAGCAGCTTAATCATCAAAGTATTTAATTAAAAAAGAGTTATTCGACAATAAGTTTATTGTCGAATAACTCTTTTTTGTTTTACAGAGTTTATAAAAATTTTGCCTATACTTTTCTTTCGCCAATTTGTTGTCTCCACATGGCATAGTACAATCCTTTATCATTAATAAGGTTCTGGTGTGTGCCTATTTCTTCAATAGTTCCTTTTTCTAATACAAATATTTTATCGGCATGCATGATGGTGCTTAGCCTATGTGCAATTAGAATGGTTATCTGACCTTTCTCGGCAGATATTGCTTTAATAGTCTGGGTAATGTCTTCTTCTGTTAAGGAGTCTAAAGACGAAGTAGCTTCATCAAATATTAATAAGTGTGGCTTTCTAAGTAATGCACGGGCAATTGCAATTCTTTGCTTTTCACCTCCACTTAGTTTAAGGCCCGATTCTCCTATTACGGTATCTAACCCTCTGTCTGCACGCGATAATAAGTTGGTACAGCTTGCTTTTTCCAGCACATCCAACAAGTCCTGTTCGGTAGCATTCGGATTTACATATAACAAGTTTTCTCTGATAGTTCCAGAGAATAATTGGGTATCCTGAGATACAAATCCTATCTGATTTCTTAGTTCTTCAAAATCGATATTAGCACCATCAATATTATTATAACTTATCTTACCCTGATTTGGACGGTAAAGACCTACCAGTAGTTTTACCAACGTACTTTTACCTGCACCACTTGGGCCTACAAAAGCAATAGTTTCCCCATTTTCTACAGAGAAAGATATATTATCAATGGCTTTATAACTAGCCGATTTATGCTGAAAAGTTACTCCTTCAAAGTCAAGCTTTTCTATGATACCTATATGTTCTGGTGTAGCAGGTTTTTGCTCCACCTCTTTCTTCATCAGGTTATCAAAATTTTGTAGTGATGCTTCTGCTTCTCTGTATGATAAAATGATATTTCCTATTTCCTGCATTGGTCCAAAAATGAAGAACCCATAAAACATTAATGATAAATATTGACCCGGTGTAATGGCAGACTTATATATCAACCAAAGCAGTGTAAGCGTAACCAGCTGACGCATAAAATTCACCAGCGTTCCCTGTATAAAACTAAGGGTTCTGATACTCTTTACTTTAGTCAACTCAAGCCCCAGAATCTTATAGGTATTCTTGTTTAATCTTTCTACTTCCTGATTGGTTAAACCAAGACTTTTTACTATTTCAATATTGCGCAAACTCTCTGTAGTAGCTCCGGCAAGTTCATTGGTTTCTCTAACAATTTTCTTTTGAATAACCTTTATCTTTTTACTTAATAAACTGGTAGCAAGACCAATCATTAAAGTCCCCCCAAAATATACGGGCATGATGCTCCAATGTAGTTTGGTGGCATAGATAGACACAAATACCACACTCACTATTATACCGAAGAATACATTGATAAAGTAGCCTATAAATTTTTCGCAATCAGTTCTTACTTTAGTCAGGATAGAAAGCGTTTCACCACTGCGTTGATTCTCAAATTCATGATAAGGCAACCGCATAGAATGTTTTAATCCATCGGTAAACAATTTAGCCCCAAACTTCTGCACTATTACATTGCCAAAATAATCCTGAAAAGCTTTCGCTATTCTACTCATCATAGCAGTACCTACCAGTAAAGCAAGGAAGTACAAAGCACCCTTATATTCAGTATTGCCAAACAGAAAATCATTACCCGTTCTGGCTTGTCCATTAGGGTAGGTAAATGGATGATTGACAAATAAATCCAATAGCTTTCCACCAATCATTGGATCGAATAAAGAAAAAGTCTGATTGATACCTGCCAGCAACAAAGCCAATGCCAGCAACCAACGATATGGCTGTATATAACGGAGTAAAATTTTCATGTAATTATTTTATTTGGAAATGTAAACAGCTATTCAAAAGAATAGTTTTTTGATTAAATTGGGACTATTTTATTTCTTCAAAATCTATATAGTCCTGGTCATCAATTTTTGGTTTTGCCGATGCCGAAGAATCGTTTTGATGATTTGTCTGTTGTTGATTTTGTTGTTCCTTCATCTCATTCACTTTCTGTTTCATATCCTTTGCCACTTTACTTACTGGTACCAGAAACTCGAAAAGAAATTTATAAACAAGATAAAATATGAAAGCCCATAATAAAAACTTGAACATATCCGCTGTATTAAAAAATATTCGGGCAAATTTAGGATTATTAACAAGCTAATAAACACAAGATTGTCATTTAACCCAGAATTTGCAGATAAGCGGTATGAGAATATTGCTGACTGATTTATAGTGAAAGGAAATAATTGTTTATACGGTTAAACAGTACATAAGCTTATTGTATTCTTTTTACTTTTTGTTTTTTACTTTTTAATTTGATTAGGGCGTTCCGCAAGCGGCCGTTCCAGCTTTTCCTATCTTTCCTACCACCAATATCAACATCAAATTATTTGCAGGCTCAGCAGTGGTAGGAAAGGATATTCCCTGCTGGCACTAACGCAATTCAAATACATCGCTCCCGTCAGCACGCCCCTTAACAATTTAAAATACTAAACCACCCAATAGGGCGTCAGACGGGTATGCCTTTTTGAAGTCAACTTTGAACCTATTGAACCTTTCTTTTCCTCAGAGTGTACTTTACCGCATTCATTCATTTTCCTTCTACAATTTTTAATAAAACTATTTAAAAGAAAATTGACTTCACGGGCTCTTAAATTATAAAACTGTCCATCAAAACCCACTCTAAACAGAGCAATTCGCTAATGCCTAAATTCGCCAATTAGTTAATTCCTTCCCCAATCTCCCTTTTCACCAAAAATATATTCAATGTTGCCAACATCGAATATTAGCCTCAAAATCATTACAATAAAACCCCAAGACCCAACGCCACAACCACTATTAAAAATAATCCAATTTAATTACTACTCCATAAACCGAAAAAATAAAAAACTATAATTCATTTATTATTTTTATTACTAACTAGCGATCGTTTATTCAGTTAAATTTACAGGAATTAAAAATCAATTATATGACACATCCTCAAGGTGAAAAACTAGGAGCAATAAACAGAGTTGGTAATCTTAACGATAATGATATTTATAAAGTAAAAATGGAAACCATCGAAGAGTTCGCTGGCGAACAAACCCGTTTCAACAATGCAAGGCTTATAATCAAAAATGCAAGTGCAGCACAAGCAATTACACAGGAAGAAGTGGCCTCCACCGTCGATCCGGTAAAATTGGCGATAGGAAAAATTATTTATAAATATACCCGCAGGGGATATAGATTAGCCAACAGCTTGGGTAAAAAAGATTTAGCCAATTCTCTTCACTATCCTATTACCTATATTACACAAGCTTTAAAAGACAAAGCAGTGGATAAAAGCACAGCATTAATCAAAGTATTGGAGGATAATAAAGGAACGCCTCTAACCAATATTAAAGCTGCTGACATCATATTATTAAAAGCAGCCCTTAGTAAATATGCAGGTGCAAAAGACCTCCCTATCGAATCTATTCAGTTCAAAAAGGTTTATGGTACCGATACCCTTCCACAAGCATTCAATACAGCAATAGATGCAATGAATTCTATTTGTGATTATGCAGAAAGTTATTTTGGAGATTCCGATGTATTAGAGGATAAACAAATGGTGGCAGCTTATATGTTGGCAAAACAATATATTCCTGCAGGTCATAAAAATACCGGCATTTTGGGTACAGCCCTTAATGCTATTGGTCATCCTTCAATCAATGCAACTATTCATATTGTAGATACCGAAAAATATGCAATTACCGATTATCTAGGCAATTATAGTCTAGCACATGTTGTACCTGGTTATTATACAGTTACCTGCAAAACCGAAGGTGGCGACGAAGTAACTAAAACAGTTTTTATCCATCAGGGCGTTATGGAAGAACTGGATTTTCAGATTTTGTAAAAATATAAACACTCATAATATTAACCTCGATGAAAATCGAGGTTTTTTTATGCTTTACAAATACCAGAGAGCTGTTTACCAATACTAAAACGCCTTTAATCAATACTATAATTCCTAATAATCAAAACGCATTGGCAAATAATGGAAACGTATCGCCAATAAATGAAAACATCGTGGCAATAATCAAAAACAGAACGAAAAATAACGATTACAGAACGAAAAATAGAACATTCAGCTCGAATAATAATGCTTTACATGCCACTTTAAAGTCTTTTAATACTACAAATGGAAGGGACGATGTCAATAATTTAAAAATCGATTCGAATAATATTAAAATCGATGCCTCAAATAACGACTTCGATGTTTATAGTACATTCTACGGTTATACTATTTAGAACTTCAATTCAAATAACATTAAATAGGAAATAAAATCCATGTAATTGATACAAAAATAAAATATAATGCAACTAAAAATGCCCCCTAAAAAGGAGGCATTTATGTATATCTTCAATCAACAATTAATGATGATGATGGTGAAGCATTCCTTTAAATGTTTCGAAATCTATTTCTTTTTCTGCAGCAGTGATTGTTTTATCTAACTCATCCAGCACTTTTTTGGACCTTATTTCATGATAGCTTTCTTCAATAAACTTTTTATCTTTCAATGCATCTTCTGCATATTGATTTAACCATTCCTGACTCATACCTGCTCCCATGCCATTGCTTTGCATATAGCTTTGCAATCTTGCTTTTGCATAATTTACATAGTCTTGTTTATCAACAGAAACTTTAAATTCTCTTGCATATTTTTCGATAATCAAACTCCATTTAAAACTCTTCAAGTAACCATCAAATTGCTTCTCCCCTTCTTCTACAGAAAGCCCTGATTGATCAAGTTTTAATAAACGTTTTAAGAAATCAACAGGCAAATCGATAGGAGTATGATCTACTACAAGATGATAGATTTGATCCTGTAATTGATTAGCACTTTGCAGGTAAAACATGTTTGCAATTTCTTCTTTCAAAGCAGCCCTAAGTTCTTCTTCTGTTTTAATATCTGCCTGAGGTATTACTTTTTTAAAGAAATCTTCGTTCATGTCTGCAGGCTCTTGTTGTCCTATTTTCACAAGCGTACATTTGTAAAAAGCATCCCCAATAGCCTCTTTTTCTACTCCTAAATCTTTAATGATAGCTTCCTGATCTTGTTCTATAAAAGCATCTGCCAGTTTTATTACCAGCACATCATTTATAGATAAGCCAATAACTTTAGACTGATACGTTTCGGTTAAATGTTTAACCAGTAAATTCAATGGTTTTGCAACATCTGCTTCATTTAATACATTTCCTTCTGCATCGGAAGCTTCTGCTTCAAATTCTACATAATGATCAACAGATGATACCTTTTCAGGTTCAGAATATTTGCCGTAGGATGATCTAAGTCCAGCAATATCTTCTTCAATAATGGCATCTGTTACCGCAATTTTATATCTGGTAAGATTTGCTTTATTAAAATCAATATTAATGTCGGGTTCAATACCAATTTCAAAACTAAAGCTATAATCAGTGGGATTGTTGTAATCAAAAGCTTTTTGATCTTCGGTATTGTATGGCAATGCCTTACCTAATAAATTGTCGGTAATGCCATTCATATAAGTATCTATTTCTTTTTCAGCCACTTTAACTACTTGTTCTGTAAACAAAGCGGTTCCGTACATTTTCTTTATTACACCTGCAGGGACCATTCCTTTTCTAAACCCAGGAACATTCGCTTTTTTAGCATATTCCTTTAAGCCCTTTTCAAACGACGGGTAATAATCTTCCTTACTTAAAGTTACCGTGATTTTGTCATTGAGTAAACCAATACTTTCTCTTGATACTGTTGCCATAATACTTAGTTATGAACCTATTTTGGTTAAATAATAATCTTTAAAAAAAAGCCCCCCCAATGATGGAGGGGCTTCGTGCGGGTGGAGGGACTCGAACCCCCATGTCTCACGACACTAGATCCTAAGTCTAGCGTGTCTACCAATTTCACCACACCCGCCTGAAAATTTCTTTTCTTGGGGTTGCAAAAGTAGGGGAAATTAATTTATACCAAAATAATGTTTTAAATAAATATTAGTCGCGGACTTAAATTTTCTAATTAACAGCTATGAATTGCATTACTTATTGCAGTAATAATAGAGGGATCTTTTTCTATAGCATTACCAATTACAATCACATCGGCACCGGCTTTACAGTTTTGAGCAGCTTTTTCGGGAGTGGTAATTCCACCACCAACGATGATAGGAATGGCAACATTGCCGGCCACTTTTGCTATCATACTTTCGGTAATAGGTAGTTTAGCACCACTGCCTGCATCCATATATATTAGCTTTAAGCCCAGCATTTCGCCAGCCATAGCGGTACAGATAGCTATATCATCTTTATCGGAAGGTATAGGAGCTGCATTGGAAATATAAGAAACGGTAGTTGGGGCGCCACCATCTATTACTAGGTAGCCAGTAGGGATAATTTCCAATCCGCTCTTCTTTACCATTGGGGCACTTATTACATGCTGGCCAATTAATAGTTCGGCATTTCTGCCACTAATCAAAGAGAGATACAATAAGCCATCGGCATATTTACTTATCTGCGACGGGGCGCCAGGGAAAAGCAATACTGGTATGTTGCAATTAGCTTTGATAGTATTGATACATTCATCAGTAGAATTGGATACTACCAGACTTCCGCCCACGAAAAAGTAATCTACTTTAGCAACGGTAGAAATTTGAATTAATTTAATTAATGCTGATTCGTCTACTTTATCGGGATCAATTAATACCGCGAAAGACTTTATGCCTTTGCTTTTTTTATCAATAAATTCGTTGTATAATTTATTATTCATTGGTAATAATTGTAATCATGCAAAAATGCAAAAAAACATTCAACTCTGATTAATTTATTCTATCCTTTAAAAAGATCCTGATTTATTGAACATTTAAAGGTTCAATAAACTATAGGTTTCCTCTTTCGATAATTGCAGTAGTGGATTGCTTTTCAGCGTTTCCAGTGTAATGTTTTCTATACTATAACGAACCAACCTAAGGGTAGGAAAACCTACTGCTGCAGTCATTCTTCTTACTTGTCTGTTTTTACCTTCCGTAAGGGTAATACTTATCCAGGAAGTAGGTACTGTCTGACGCTCTCTTATTGGAGGATTACGGGGAGGCAACAGTGGTTCTTCAATTATCTGTGCTATTGCAGGAAGCGTTTTATGAGGCTTACCATCGATAGATATTTTTAATCCCTTCTCTAATCTACCTATTGCAGAAAGTGAAATTTTGCCTTCCACCTGTACCCAGTAGGTTCTTTTATGATTGTTGATTGGATTTAATAATCGGGTATTTAAGGAAGTATCGCTGGTGAGCAATAAAAGACCTTCGCTATCATGATCTAACCTGCCAACGGGATATACATCTTTTGGCAGTGTAAAATAATCTGCCAGTGTTTTCTTTCCCTCTAAAGGAGAAAACTGTGATACAGCCAGGTAAGGTTTGTAAATAATATAATATGTATGCATGACTGAAGGATAATTGATAATTAAAAATGGACAATTGATGACTGAAATACGCTTAACGCTTAACCAGCTTTTTTACGCTGTTGAAGAATCTATAATATGCTTCCTGATTGAATAACTGTGAATCTTTCATGGCTTTATACGTAAGGAATGCCCCTATAGGAATGAGTACAATAGTAGATAACCACATACCTGCAGCAGGAGATAATACAGCCTCTTTAGAGAATTTTTCTCCGAAAGTATTTAACAGATGAAAGATTACAAAGAAGATAATGGCAAAAACTAAAGGCGTTCCTAAGCCCCCTTTACGTATGATAGAACCTAATGGCGCTCCAATTAAAAACAATACTATACAAGCAACCGACAATGTGAATTTTCTGTGCCATTCAATCCAGTGTAGGCTTAAAGATTTTGATTTCATTTTCTTTTCATCTACTGCTTCATTGAGTGAAGTAGAGACTGTTCTTACTTTAGCAATAATCTGATTTGAAATTGCCCTGTTTAAAGAATCGGAAACCTTTTTTATGACTACTTTTTTCTTTGATGAGAACTTATCAAAATGATTCCATGCACTATCGGATATTTTAGTGAACGCAAGATTAAGTTTAATATCTGTATCCAGCCTTTTATTACTTATGGATGCATATTTATGTAAAGAATCTATAGTGAAATTCAACTGGCGGATACTTAACATTTTAGGATCATATTTAAAAGCATCTTCATTCGATTTATTCATCGTAAAACTTCGAAGATCAAATACTTTTTTATATTCCTTAAATCCCATTCTGATAAATTCCGTGTTGCGTGCATAGCGCATACCTTTCTCTTGATAACGCCAACCATTTTTTAGAATAAATTCCAGAAATTTACTATTTGCCGTTACCCTCATAATACCACTTTCAGCAACTAAAATATTATCCTGTAAGGCACTGTTTTTCTCATAAATAACAATGTTTCGAATGGTGCTATCATCTTTTTCTTTTTTACCAATCTTTAGTACATAGCCGTCTATCTTATTATAGAAAACCCCTTCTTTAATATCGAAAGCAGGTTTCTTCAGGATGATATCGTGTTTTAAAGTTTCAAACTTCAACTGTGCAACAGGTATG
>CAIVPM010000214.1 GCA_903907815.1 uncultured Chitinophagaceae bacterium
GGGGTAAGAGCCAAGGGATACAGAGCTGATGCTGCCGATTTCAAAGCATCAGAAGAATTGGTTAATATGGTAATCGCTGATTTCGGAACTATAGATGTTTTGGTAAACAATGCTGGTATTACAAGAAATTTATTTAAAAAATCACAGTACAATTATTTTTACAGCTTATTGCCTGTTCAAATAAGCTGTAAAGTTTATTAAACCACTAAATAATGCGTAAAAAGAATATTGTTTTTATCCTTATAATTCAATCGTTATTGTTTTCATTAACAATAAAAGCTCAGACTACAATAAGTCCTCTTGTAGGGGAAGCTATCAGAGCATTTAGAAATAATGAATTTGAAACTGCCCGGGAAAAAGCCGACAAAGCTATTCTTTCTGGTAATTATTCAATGAACCAGCGAAGAGATTTATACTATATAAGGGGGTACGGTCTTTTTTTAGCCAGTAATTATACGGAAGCTTTGAAAGACTTTGATATGGTGCTGGATATTAAAATGACCGATAAGCAATCGCAGCTATTGAAGGCGGAGTGCTACTATTATATGAATAAGTTTGACCGAGGGGTTGAAGAATTTAATCTGGCAGAAAAAACATGGAAAAGCACGGATGACAATTACAACAATATGGCCGCATATATAAAATCGATGCGGGGTAAATGTCAGTATAAACAAGGTAAATATGAAGTAGCATTAAACGAACTTAATAGAGCCCTTGCTCTTGATAGTACGGTAATGGATATCTGGGAAACCTTTGGAGATGTAAATTTTACTTTAAAAAACTTTGATACTGCCATTTCTTATTATTCAAAAGCAATAGAATTGTATAATAAAAACAACGATAATTCTATTTATAGCTGGATAGCACGTGGACAGGTTTATGATACAATAAATAAGCTGGATGATGCTATTTATAATTTTAAGCAAGCCATTAAAATAAAATCATTTGAGAGAGAGCCTTACTGGCTTACCGCTAAAAGTTATGAAAAGAAAAAGGTGGTAGATTCCAGCCTTATCTATTTCCAGGAAGCACTTGCAAGAACAGATTCGGAAGATGTAGAGAGTTTGAAATTGCTGAACTGGGAAATAGGCTTTATGTATAAGAAGAACGACAAGTTTGATGATGCTATTTCTTACTTCCAGAAAGCTCTAAAATTAGATGATCACTATAAAGAAGCTTATGCAGAAATGGCCGACTGCTATGTAGAGAATAAACAATACACCCAATCGATAGAGCCATACGAGCGAGCTATTTTTGTTTATCAGCAGGATAAGAAAGACAGCTTGATTCTGAGTAGTCTTTACCTGAAACTGGGGGATGTATATAATAAAACGAAGAATCAGGCTAAGGCAAAAGACAATTTCCTAAGTGCACTAAAGTGGAATAAAGGGAATAATAGTGCCAGCATGAACCAGGCGAATGTATTGTTTGCGAATAAAAAGTACAAAGAAGCCTTACCATTCTTTAAGAAAGTAATAGACAACCCTATAGCATCGGAACCTGTGGTATTGCAGGAGGCATATTATAAACAGGGTATGTGCTATCTGGATAATAAGGATACAAGTCAGGCTATTGCCAGCTTTCAGAAATCAACAGAATTTAAAACAACCCACGATGAAGCTCAGGTAAAGCTGAGTGAAATATACTTTGCTAAAAAGCAGTTTGATAAACTTGGAGGCTTATTAACCAGTTTAGACTCTTCGGCTAAGAAATTTGATACAACTGCTTTAGCGGAAATGTATTACAAAAAGGGAGTAAGCAACTTAACCAGTGGCAACTCTGCTGAAGCTAAAAATGATTTTACAAAGTGTATTAATTTCAATGGAAATATTAAGAAAGCCTATCATGGACTTGCTGATGCAACCATGCAAACCAAAGAATATGCTTTGGCTGAAGATGCATACACGCACTGTATAGAACTGTATAAAAATGAAAAAGACAGTTTGTATAAAATGTATTTATACAGGGCAAATGCAAAAAGCAAACAAAACAATTTTACCGATGCTGTTGATGATATAGAAACAGCCAGTAAGTTAAAATCTGGGAATGTAAATATTACAAAATCATTGATTGAAACCAATATTGCTGCGGGCAATTTTGAGAAGGCACAAAGCCTTGTACTATTGTTTCAAAAGAGTTTAAAGTCTACTGATTTAAATAATATAGCAACCTGTTATTACTATAAGGCACAATGCAATGTTGGATTAGGAAACACCGATAATGCCTTAGCTGATTTAGCAAAAGCTATGTCGTATAACAGAAATTATACTGATGCACAGAAACTATTGAATAGTTTAAATGGCAATGGAACTCCTGAAAATAAACCTGCAACAGCTAAAGAGGGTAGCAATAATGATGGAGGTGGTTCTGTTCCTGTTGTAGCTGCGGTAGTTCCTAAACCTACAGTACCATTACCAAAAGTTGGAAAGGGCGTCAAAGAAAATAAGAAATCAATAGCAAAATCCAGCCCTAAAAAAGGAAAGAAAGGACCAATAGTTACCAGTGATGAGGAGCCTAAAAAAGACTCTACATCAGTAAGTTCTGTAGAACCTAAAAGAGATACTGTTGTAGCTTCACCAACTCCAGTTGTTGAAGCTAAGAAAGATACAGTAGTTACTCCGCCAGAACCTGTTACGCCTAAGGTTGAAACACCAATAGTTGAAACTAAAAAGGATACCGTTGTGGCTGTTCCTGCTCCAGTTGTTGAAGCTAAAAAAGATACAGTAGTTACTCCGCCAGAACCTGTTACGCCTAAGGAAGAAGCACCAATAGTAGAAACTAAAAAGGATAACGTTATAGCTGTTCCTGCTCCTGTTGTTGAAGCTAAGAAAGATACAGTAGTTGCTCCGCCAGCTCCAGTTACGCCTAAGGTAGAAATACCGGTAGTAGAACCTAAGAAAGATACTATTGTGGCTATTCCTACTCCTGCGGTTGAAGCTAAGAAAGATACATTAGTAGCTACTCCTGCTCCGGTTACTCCTAAAGTAGAAGCTCCTGTAATAGAGCCTAAAAAGGATACCGTTATAGCTGTTCCTGCTCCAGTTGTCGAACCTAAAAAAGATACTGTAGTCCCTACTCCAGCTCTAGTTACTCCTAAGGTAGAAGCTCCTGTAATAGAACCTAAAAAAGATACAGTAGTTACTCCGCCAGTACCTGTTACGCCTAAGGTAGAAACACCAATAGTAGAATCAAAGAAGGATACCGTTGTGGCTATCCCTACTCCTGCAGTTGAACCCAAGAAAGATACAGTAGTCCCTACTCCAGCTCCGATTACTCCAAAGGTAGAAGCTCCTGTAATAGAGCCTAAGAAAGATACGGTAGTCCCTACTCCAGCTCCAGTTACTCCAAAGGTAGAAGCTCCTGTAATAGAACCTAAAAAAGATACAGTAGTTACTCCGCCAGCACCTGTTGCTCCTAAGGTGGAAACTCCTGTAGTTGAACCAAAGAAAGATACTGTAGTCCCTACTCCTGCTCCGGTTACTCCTAAAGTTGAAGATCCTGTAGTAGAACCTAAAAAGGATACGGTTATTACTCCTGTTACACCTAAGGTAGAGCCAGCAAAAAAAGATACTACAATTACACCAGTAGCTCCAAAAGTAGATTCCGCTAAATCCGAAAATCCAAAGGATAGTTCTTTACCTAAAGAAATTAAAAAAGAAGGCGATCACCTGCAAAGCGAGAATAGAAATGGAGAAGAAGATAATAACAGCAGAAACAATAATCCATTAAAGGAAGAAGCGAATAAAGAATACTATAAAGAGCAGGAATAAAAGAGATTGTTATTACCCAAATAAAGCATCATGAAGCATTTAATAGTCTGTGCACTTTTACTGTTATCTATTGCAGCTACTGCACAAAACAAAGACGAGCAGGCTATTAAAAAGATACTGGCCAATCAGGAGGCTGCCTGGAACGATGGCCGACTGGATAAATTTATGATAGGCTACTGGAATAATGACAGCCTTTTATTTATTGGAAAAAACGGCCCAAACTATGGGTACGATAATACCTTAAAAAACTATCAGAAAAGCTATACCGACACCAGTGTGATGGGGCATTTTACAAGCTCGGTTATTTCTATAAAAAGACTTTCAAAAGAATACTATTTTGTTACTGGCAAATGGTTTTTAAAAAGAACAGTAGGCAACATCTCTGGTTATTATACTTTATTATTCCATAAAATAAAAGGTGAGTGGGTAATTATTGCCGACCATAGTAGTTAAGTTACTTTTAGAGCCTGAATATTCTGATAATTTATCAATAAAAAAGGGTTGTTTCTTTCAGTAGAAACAACCCTTTTTTAAATAATGTTATTATCGATTAATAATCTCTTCTCACCTGGAATATTCCGTAAATTTTGTGTGTTGTATCTGATACAAATGTTCCTCCAAATGAACCATTAATAAATCCACCTATATGCGTAGAATAGGAAGTAAGATTAACCGTTACATTCGTAGCACTAATATTATTATTCTTCAAAGCTGGATGGTTTATATATAAGTTACTCATTACAGCAGAACCCTGTGTTCCTGTAAAGTTGAAAGTAATATTATTACTTGCAGATTTGCTACCATAAATTGTTGTAAAAGATGGTATTACATTTCCTACACTAAATCCTGAGGTAGAATCTGGCTGCGTATTAATACTATCTACCGTAGTTGCAGAAATACTATCTATATAAAAATAAATAAAACGCTTATAAGGCACGGTAGGATTACTACCAAATTTGCAGGCAATGATATTGCTGAAATTGTTTTGACCAGTATAAACCACCGCACTAGTCCACTGACCCACCGTAGTATCAGATTGATTCAGTACAAAATATTTAATGGTATCAGAACTCACACACATTGGAATAGAAACACTATATGTTCCATTGGTAATAGGTGTTTGATAACTAAGCCCTCTTAGATTAAAATATAAAATTCCCGCACCTATTCCTTTATTAGCACAATCAACCACCTTACCCGAAATAGTAGCTGTACCATAAGAACCAAAGTTGTTTACATAAATTACGCCAGCATCAGCGGTAGCACTATTATAAGGTCCAATATTTCCGCTATCTCTGTTTAAAACTGTTTCAGCACAGGAACCTGTTCCCAATACTTCAATTACCAATGGCTCATTGTAAGGAACCAATCCAGCATACACACCCGATGTGTCTGTAAAACTGTAAACATAGGAATTAGTATATACTCTTTTAACCCTTACAAGAGAACGTTTAAAAGGGCTGTTTTTAGTATCTCTTATAGTAGCAGAAAATCTAACTCCTTTATAAGCCGCTCCACAATTCCAGGTAGCACAATGAGTAATACTCGCTACAAAGTTGCCACCAATTCTTACCGCAGTTCCTTCCTGATTCCAGAAGCCTGTAGATTCATCAAAACTCCACAATTCTGTTGTAGAAGTAGGGGCATATTGTAAAAGGCCAGAAGATACTGGTACCGTAATTACGGCAGCCTTTGGAGTATCTATCTGCAGAACTTCTCCATTATTACCTGTAAGCTCTATTCCCAGCATTCCAAAACATTCAATACCCATTTCATTTCCAGCAGTATTAATACCTCTCTGTGCACCAGGTGTCTGACGATCACCATTGGTTTGAGCAGGATCTGTAAAAGATAATGCAACATGCACATCACCCGTATACTTAGCACCAGTAGCCTGATTTCTTACCGCATTTGCTGGCAATGAAAACGATGCGCCACTGCTTAAAGTAAGTACACCACCAGTAGCACTGCTAAAAATACCAGCCGCACTCTTTTTCTTTAATTGAATTTCTATGTAATGCTTTTGTCCCTGACGAGCTATAAATGTTCTGGCACCATTAAAGTATCCTATATGAGCCGCTGTTATGTATGCAGCATAGTCATTTAAAGGAATATCGCTAAAACTAAACTCTCCATTTACATTGGTATAAGTAGTAGATGTTGCGCTTTTTACAGCAGCCCCAGCTACCGGTATTCCTGCCTCATCTATAATCCTACCTTCCAGCGAAGCCGTGATATTTAAGGTATCGGTTGCAGGTATTACTACTTCTGCATTGAAGGTCTTTTTTACACAAGAGTTGAAAGTAACTGCTACTAGCAAAGCTCCTATCCAGAATAACTTATTGCGCATCGTATTTACTGATTTGATATAATTAACCCAATTAAATGATGCCCAAAGTAAAGGGATTTAATGCAAACAACTTATAGGGAACAAGGTGTTAACTTTTCATTTTAATTTATATATAGCCCATGCTTTATAATATGGAATAATAATACCCCAATTTATATTTAAGATTAATGAGCTATAAAACAGTTTATTCATTCATCAAGTTCTTGCCCATAAAGGAATTATAGTATCTACATTTGCGCTGTTACATTAGCTTTCGGTTCATTTTAATACAGCATTTTGTCCATTTCCGTCTCCATATCAAAGTATATTCTGATGTATGTTTTCACCTTTTTGTTACTCACAGAAAGCAGGAGTGTACAGGCGCAGTTATGCAATGGCAGCCTGGGCGATCCTGTAGTAAATATTACTTTTGGAACAGGCAATGTAACCCCCGGCAGCATTGCTGGCTTTAATACAGATTATCAATATTTATCTGGTAGCTGTCCAAACGATGGTCAGTATACCATTGCCAGCATTTCGCCCGCTTGTTATGGTGGTGCATGGTGGACTTTATCCAGCGATCATACCCCCAATGATGTAAATGGTAATATGATGATTGTAAATGCTTCTTACAATCCCGGCGACTTTTTTGTAGATACGGTCTCCGGTTTATGCAATGGCGTAACCTACGAATTTGCCGCATGGTTATTAAACCTAGTTAAGGATCCCGGCACTATTCATCCCAATATTACTTTTAGTATCGAAACCACTACCGGTACTATTATTCAGCAATATCAAACGGGCGATGTACCTACCACATCCGGACCAATATGGAATCAGTATGGCTTCTTTTTTGCTGCCCCCGCCAATAGTGGAAGGATAGTTTTAAGAATGCGCAACAATGCTCCGGGGGGTATTGGCAACGATCTGGTGATAGACGATATTACTTTCCGCCCCTGTGGCCCTAAGGTTACTGCCACCAGTTCCAGCGGAAACAATACCATTTATACCTGCTCTTACGATACTACCCATTACAGCTTTTCCGGCATAGCATCTTCCGGATTTAATAACATTAATTATCAGTGGCAGCTTAGCAACGATAACGGTAAAACCTGGAACGATATTCCCGGTGCTACCACCAGTAGTTATACCATACCAATTACACCTGCAGGATACTTTTTATACCGACTTACCATTGCCGAAGGAACCTCTATCAGTATCAACAATTGCAGAATAGCTTCCGATACTATCATTTATTATAAAGAGCCTTTACCCACTGCAGGTATACTACCTCGGTATGGTAACTGTCTGGGCGATTCTATTTCCATCAAAGCCGATCCTTTTAATACCTATCAATGGACAGGCCCATCCTCCTTTAACACCACCCAAACTGCTTTTACTATAAAGAATTTATCTTACAAAGATTCAGGCTGGTATCATGCCAGCATTGTTTCCAAAACAGGCTGTGTAGCAAAGGATTCTTTTTACCTGCAGATTAATAAATTACCTGCCATACATACCAGTGCCAATACCAGTATTTGCGAAGGCGATAGCGTGGTGCTTACAGGCACTGGGGGCGATAGTTTTTTATGGAGTCCCACTACTTATTTAAACAATCATGCCACCGATTCTATCATCACTATTACCCCCACCAATGCTATTGTTTATACCCTGCACGTAAGTAATGGAGTATGTACCGATTCGCAGAAAGTACATATAAATGTCTGGAAAAAACCAACCGTTATAGTTAATAAAGCAACTGCAATTTACGAAGGAGAATCCAGCATGCTTACTGGCGCTATTACCGGTACCGATTTGTTTTATTACTGGAAACCCAATACCAATATCATCAACAATAGTACCCTTACCCCTACTGTTTATCCCGATACCAGCACTACCTATTATCTGGTGGCTACCTCCTACCACAACTGTGGCGTAGCAATGGATAGTGTATTTATAAAAGTATACAAGCAATTGCACATTCCCAATGCCTTCTCGCCCAATGGAGATGGAAAAAATGATTACTGGAAAATTGGCAATAGTTTCTCCTATCCCAATACCGAAGTAATGATCTTTAACCGAGGAGGCGCCTTGCTATATAAAGCAGCTGGCAATTTTATACAATGGGATGGTAAAGTAAACGGACAAACCCTGCCAATAGGCACGTATTATTATATTATCAATCCGCACGAAAATCAACCTATCTATTCCGGTTGGTTGCAGATAGTGCAGTAATTGAATGTGTAATAATACTCTTAGTGAATTGGATTTTATTTATTAGCATGCTCTTAAGTGAACAATTACATCGATGTAAAGAATAAGACCATTAAAGTACTGTAAAGACTATGCTGCTTATTGAAAAGCACTATCCATTTAAAGAACAAGTCCATCTTAGTACTGTATAGGCTATGCTACTTAGTAAAAAGCACTATCAACTTACATAACAAGACCATTGTTGTTCTGTAAAGAACATGCTCCTTTGTAAACAGACTGTGCTATGCAGTGAATAGACTATGCTTTGTAGTGTACAGATTATGCCCGTGCGAAAAGTACTTTATTAGCATACAATAGCAATTGTTAGCATTATCCCAGATTACGCTTTAGAATTCTATTACAGTTTTCTAATACTTCAAACACAAGCGTTTGCTTGATTTTTTTTATTACCATAGTTCACTATAATTGCTAACAAAAGATCTGTACAAAAGCCCGTCTTTATTGTATTGGTAGCTTTCATAACGATTCCTTCTACAAAATCTGGGTTTAAACAATAATCAGCGGTAGCAATATGTACTATAAATAGTGAATAGTATGACTATGGTATTTAGTTGTATACTGGTTCATTATAGCGTTAGATAGACTATAACGACTGTTGATGTCACTTTTACTAATGTTGTATAGACTATAATGACTGTTAGATAGACTTTGTTGTAAGTTGGTATCACTATTACGACTGATGGATAGACTATATCGACTGTTAGATTCACTATAACGACTGTTAGATAGACAAAGTGGACTGTTAGTATCACTATAACGACTGTTGGATAGACTATAACGACCGTTAGCTATAGAGTAGGATGAATTACTTGATAATACTATAACTGATCATCTTCGTGGTATACATCTTACTATTAGAACAGCTGAAACCGGTTTGAAGTTTGAGCGAGCGCAAAGGACAGTAGCGGTATCCTTTTTTTGCTAATCACTATCCCCTAAAGGAGGACTTAATTACAGCAAAAAAAGATACAAGTGGATGGCCTGACCCGAAGGGATGCGCCCAAAAGAAAAACGGTCTATACTGAAAAAGAAACAGGTTGCAAGACCCTACTTAAAAGTCCTGCAACCTATTGAAATATATCATACTATCTTTAACCCCGATTACGCATTAGAATACTATTGCAATTTCCAAATACTTCAAACACGAGCATTTACTTGATTTTTTGTTGTTACCATAGTCCACTATGTTTTCCATCAAAAAATCTGCATAAACACTTGTCTTTATTGTATTTGAAACCTTCATTACGAACTCTAATGCGTAATCTGGGTTTAATTCTGTGGTGGCGGTGGTGGATTTCCTCCTCCCTCACCTGGCTTTGGTGGATGTGGTGGTCTTAGTTTCTTTTCTGCTTCTTTATATCTTTTAAATTCATCTGCAGTAAGCACTTTTGCTACTGCTTCATCTCTTTCTTTTACCAGCTTATCCATTTCTTCTTTACTAGGTGGTGGCGGTGGCGGTGCTACCTTATCTGCTTTAATAAAGAACTGTTTAAAAAGCTCCATTATCTTCTGTTGCTTTTCGGCACTTAAAGAAGCATCTTTTGCTAAGGTTTCTTTTACATGTTTTAATCTTTCTTCTACCGTAGGAGGTTTTCTTGGCCCTTCATTTTTTTGATGTTCCTGCGCATTAATCATTCCTATACCTCCAAAGACTAATACCGCTAAGATTACTAATTTCTTTTTCATGTTTTAATCAATTTGTTTACGCAATATAGGATGTGTTATTTTAAATAATCCCTTTGGTTGGAATGTAAATAAAATCATAATACATGATTGGCGAATTAACGGATTAACGAATTGGCGGATTGAATACAAATACAATTACGCAGAGGACGCTGATAATACATTATTTTGAATGCTGAATGCTGAATTTTGAATGAAATACAGAGACGCAGAGAGAACAGCTAAAGCTGTTTAATACATCGCTCAGTTAATTCTTATTCTGTATTTAATGTTTGATTTTGAATGATTTACAGTTTGGCGGATAAATACACTGATTATTTAAATTACTCGAGATTGTGTTTCTTTAATTCATTAACCCACTAATTAGTTAATTCGTTAATTAATTGTCTCTCTTTAAACCAAGCATGCTTAAATTCGTCTCATCTCCATAAAAATTGAAACGATGTCTCTATCAAATCAATCTAAGAATATACACCTGTTATCCCGTGCAGGCTTTGGCTTTGCTGCTAAAGATTATTCCTTTATTAATAGTCATTCTCCTAAAAAGTTGCTGGAAGAAATCAGCATTAATACGTCCCCTGATTTTCTGGACAGGGCTTCACAGGAATCGAAAGATATTGCCAAAGAATTGCTGGCGATGAAGGGTATGGAAAAAACAATGATGAACGAGCAAGGGGATACTAAAAAAGATATCCGTAGAGATTTTAGAAGACAAAGCAATGAAGACATTCGTCAACTTTCTATTGCCTGGATGGATATAATGGTAAACGATAAAGCACAACTGAGAGAAAAGGTAGCCTTGTTCTGGCATGGTCATTTTGCCTGTAGGGATGCTAATATTTTTTTTACACAACAGTTATTACATATCATCAGAAGTAATGCGCTGGGCAATTTTGGCGACATGCTAAAATCGGTCAGCAAAAGCGCTGCTATGCTTGGTTTTCTGAACAATCAACAGAACAGAAAACAACACCCTAACGAGAACTTTGCACGCGAAGTAATGGAGCTGTTTACGCTAGGCAGAGGACACTATACCGAACAAGATATAAAAGAAGCTGCACGTGCTTTTACAGGCTGGAACTTTGAAAGGAATGGCGATTTTGTAATGAAGAAAAATGTTCATGATGATGGCGAGAAAACCATCTTTGGCAAAACAGGCAACTTCAATGGTGATGATGTGCTGAATATGTTGCTTGAAAACAAACAGACAGCCAGATACATAGTGACCAAACTATACAAATTCTTTGTAAACGATACCGATATTGATCAGGGTAAAATAGAACTTCTGGCAAACAGCTTTTATAAGAGCAACTATGATATAGGAGCATTGATGAAAACCATCTTTTTATCGGATTGGTTTTATGACCCTAAAAATGTTGGCTGCAAAATAAAATCCCCTGTAGAGTTATTGGTAAACATAAGAAGACTATTACCCATGCAACTGGAAAAACCGGATATACAACTAGTATTTACAAGAGGGCTAGGGCAAGAGCTATTCCATCCACCAAATGTGGCAGGATGGCCTGGAGGAAAGAACTGGATAGACAGCTCATCATTGATGATAAGACTGGTAATACCAAGACTGATACAGGACGATACCGAGTTTCAGCTGGCAGTAAAAACAGACGATGATACAATGATGGGCAATTATATGAAAGAGATGAGGAAGACGATGTTGAATAATAACCGTTACAAGATTAAAGCCACTATAGACTGGATAACAGTGAACAAGGTTTTTGAAAATACAAAAAGAGAAAACCTGATGAACGATATTCAATTGTATCTGGTGAACAAACAAAATAATACTAACACACAGAAAGTAGTGGAGAGTATTGTTGACAATTCAAGCAGGGAAGCATTTATAAAATCGGGGACTATTGGATGGATGAGTACACCGGAGTTTCAAATGGGATAAATACAGGGAAGAAGGAGATAGGAGAATACAAATACCAATTAGCTAATGTGCTGATTAGCTAATGAATACAGAATACAACGTGAGTATCGTGAGTCCTGAAATCGTGATTTAAAGACTTAAAACTTATTACTTAACTACTTACAACTTTAAATATTATGTTGATTAAAAGAAAAGACTTTATAGTAACTGGTTCTCTGGCTTCTGCAAGCCTGATGATGCCTAAGTTTTTGAAAGCTTTTACCAATACACCACAGCAATTGGTGCCTAAGGGAAACAAGGTATTGGTAGTATTACAACTAAGTGGTGGTAACGATGGATTAAACACCGTGATACCTTATCGTAATGATCTATATTATAAGAACAGACCTAATCTTGCCATCAATAAAAATGATGCTGTTGGTCTTACTGATGATATAGGGTTGCACCCTGAATTAGCTGCTCTGGCAAACCTGTATCAAGAGGGTAATATGAGCATTTTAAACAATGTGGGTTATCCAAATCCGGATCGTAGTCATTTCAGGAGTATGGATATATGGCATACTGCAGCAAACAGTAACGAATACCTTACCACAGGCTGGCTAGGACGCTATCTGGACGCTCAATGTAAAGGTTGTGATAAACCAACACAAGCGCTGGAGTTGGATGATATTTTAAGCTTGTCAATGAAGGGAGAACTAGATAAAGCAATCGCCTTCAAAGACGCAAATAGATTGTACAATACATCGCAGGCAAAATACTTTAAAGCTTTAGATGCAGCCCACCATCAGGAGCATGCAGCAGCACCTGTTGATTACCTGTATAAAACCATGACAGAAACTATTAGTAGTGCCGATTATATATTTAAACAAAGTAAGCTTTGTCCGGCTAAAGGAGATTATCCAAAGGGGGATCTCGGCAATAGTTTTCGCACCATCGCATCGCTTATATTAAGCGATATAAATACCAAAGTGTACTATGTTAGTCTGGGTAGTTTTGATACGCACGTTGGTCAGCAGGATAAACAAAAACGACTTTTTAAAGATATGAATACTGCTATTGAAGCGTTTACTAAGGATATGAAAATCAATAATCGTTTTGAAGATGTATTGTTGATGACCTTTAGTGAATTTGGTCGCAGAGTAGCCGCCAATGCAAGTGGTGGTACCGATCACGGAACGGCCAATAATATGTTTATGATTGGTGGTGGTTTAAAACAAAAGGGAATACTGAATCCTATGCCAGATTTAAGCGACTTACAGGATGGAGATTTGAAGTATACTACCGACTTTAAAAATGTATATGCCACAGTATTGCAGAACTGGCTGGGAGCAGATTACAAGACTATTTTAGGGAAGGAATATGAGCTAATGAAGTTTGTGTAGGAGGATTTCGTTATTACTGGAATTTAATTGTAAGTTTGAGCAAATATTTTATGATGGGAAACTCGGTATTGAAAGAAAAAATTTATTCGCTGATTGATAGTAGTAATCCCGAAACCCTGCAAGCTGTTTATCAATTATTAAAAGAATCAGATTACAATAATGATTTCAAAAGTATTTTAAACGAAGAACTTGCCGACTATAAGAAGAATGGCAAAGTTGTTACCAGCAAAGAAATGGACGACTTTATACGTACAGAAATGAATCGTAATGTATGAGGTTACTTTTAGAGAAAGGGCCTCTAGAGAATATTTAGATTCCATCATCTGGTATAAGGAACGAAGCCTTTACGCTGCTGAATACTTTATAGCTGCTATTAATAAAACGCTTGAACTATTAGCTTCCAATCCAACTACATTTAAAAAGACCATAAACAATTTTACGAAGCAAGAACTAAAATATTTCCCTTCAGTATAGTCTATTTTA
Organism: uncultured Chitinophagaceae bacterium; assembly: GCA_903907815.1. Lineage (GTDB taxonomy): Bacteria > Bacteroidota > Bacteroidia > Chitinophagales > Chitinophagaceae > CANFLJ01. The sequence goes on from CAIVPM010000214.1 coordinate 13,816, forward strand.
TCGATGAAATAAATAAACGAATTGTAATAATCAGCATATTCCATCATAGTAGAAATCCCAGAAAGAAGTTTGAGGATATTAAATAGTAAAGGCTTATTAATTATAAGTCCAATACAATACTAATATTCGACTTTAATGTTTTAATCTGATCTGTAGATAGCATACCAATTTTATTAAGTAATCTTTTGTTATCTATCGCTCTTATACCAATTATATTTTAATGTCCGCCCACAATTAATATTAAGTTTTAACGTTTAAGATTCGTACAATAATTTATACAATGCCTGCGTTAAAAAAGATA